>NZ_DIEJ01000034.1:0-58339 GCF_002418565.1 Achromobacter sp. UBA5777
TAACGAGCGACCATAATGTCTTGTGAGATAACCGCCAGCTGACGGATTTGCCTGTAGGGTGTCAGACACCTGCAGAGGGTGAGACACCTGCAGCAACTGACAGATGTGCCCGCAGGGTGTCAGACACCTGCCGCGGACACTTGCAGCGTAGCCACAACGCAAAAAAAGCCGCAGATGCGGCTTTTTTTTGTGCCCGAGTTTCAGGCATTCGCGCGTTACTTCGGCAGCAGCGCCTCCACCTTGCCCACTTTTTCAAGCCCCCAGATCGTCGCGATCAAGCCGCGCAGCTCTTGTTCCGACGCCGCATCGGCGTACCTGCCCAGGCTGAGCGTCTTGTCCTCGATCTCGGGGCGGCTGAGCGTGTTGCCCGGGTCGCCCTTTGGTTCGTCCACACGACCATGCAGCACGCGGCCGTCCCGGGTGTACACCGTGACCTTGCCGATCCAGCGTTGCGGATAGGCGCCGTCGACTTCCGCATCGAGCGCCATTTCCACCTTGCCGCGGAAGGCGGCGACGCCCGGGTCGTCGAGGCCCGCGTCAAATTCCGCCAGACCGGCGCGGCCCTGTCGCGCGATCAGCGCCAGCACCGTGCCCATCGAAAACTTGGACTGGTGCACGGTCTGCGGATTCACAACCGGGCCAAGCACGTCGATGGCGCCCTGATGGACGTGTGCCACGACGCGCTCGACGTCGTCTTCGGTCAGGTGGTTGTCGCGCAGCGCCTGCTGCAGCGCGTCGGCGGCCGGATGCGTGTGGCGGCACGAGGCATGGAACTTGAACGAGGTTTCGGCCAGCGCCCAGCGCTGTCCCAGGCGGTCGCACAGGCGGCTGGGGTCGGCGTCGGTGGACATGCCGGCCGCCATGCCCTGCGGGCCTTCCAGGATGTGGCGCGCGCCGGTGAACCCTTCGCGCGCCAGGTAGGCCGCGGTGATGCCGTCGGCGGCCGCCTTGGCGGTGTGCAACTGCTTGGAGTCGGCGGCGTCGCGCAGGAATTCCCACAGCCCCGCCGCTTGCGTGCCGGCCGAACCCAGCGCGTGCAGCATCTGTTCAGGCGACAGGCCCAACAGCCGGCCGGTGGTGACCGCGGCGGCCAGCGTGCCCGCCGTGCCGGTCGTGTGAAAGATCTTGTAGTGCGAGCGGCCCAGGAACTCGCCAACGCGAATGCCGACCTCGTAGCCGGCCACGGCGGCGGTGAGCAGATCGCGGCCCGAGGAACCCAGCGCCTGCGCCACGGCCAGGGCAGGGGGAAATACCACGGCCGCCGGGTGAAAGACGGAGCCGTTGTGCACGTCGTCCTGTTCCACCACGTGCGCGGCGGCCGCATTGACCATGGCGGCAAAGAGCGGCGTCGTGCGGCGGCGGGTGATGAGGACTTCACTGGGACCATCCGCCGGCCCCATCGCGGCGGCATAGCGGTCGATCGCCTGGACCGCGCGGGCCGATGCGCCGGCCAGGATGGAGGCCAGGCAGTCGAGCAGCAGGTCTTCGGCGCGGCGCAGCACCGGGGCGGGAATGTCTTCGTAGCGCAGGTTGGCGGCAAAGGCCGCGAGTTCGGCGCTCAGGTGCGGGGTGTCTTTGTCTGCGGTCATGTCGGAAGATGGCGTGTCAGAAGGAGCGGGGCAGGCCCAGGATGTGTTCGGCGACGTACGACAGGATCAGGTTGGTGGAAATGGGCGCCACTTGATAAAGGCGCGTCTCGCGGAACTTGCGTTCGACGTCGTATTCATTGGCAAAGCCAAAGCCGCCATGGAACTGCAGGCAGGCGTTGGCGGCTTCCCAGGATGCGTCCGCCGCCAGCAGCTTGGCCATGTTGGCCTGGGCCCCGCAGGGCTCGTGGGCATCGAAGAGCCGGCAGGCCTCGTAGCGCATCAGGCTGGCCGCTTCGACGTTGATGTGCGCGCGCGCAATGGGGAACTGCACGCCCTGGTTCTGGCCGATGGGGCGGCCGAACACCACGCGTTCCTTGGCGTAGGCGGTGACCTTGTCGACAAACCAGTAGCCGTCGCCGATGCACTCGGCGGCAATCAGCGTGCGCTCGGCGTTCAGGCCATCCAGGATGTACTTGAAACCCTTGCCTTCTTCGCCGATCAGGTTTTCTTCAGGGATTTCCAGGTTGTCGAAGAAGAGCTCGTTGGTCTCGTGGTTGACCATGTTGGGGATCGGGCGGATCGACATGCCGTGCTTGACCGCGTGGTGCAGGTCGACCAGGAAGATCGACATGCCCTCGGACTTGCGCGTGACCTGATCGAGCGGCGTGGTGCGCGCCAGCAGAATCATCAGGTCCGAATGCTGCACACGAGAGATCCAGACTTTCTGCCCATTGATGACATAGCGGTCGCCGCGCTTGACGGCGGTGGTCTTGATCTTGGTGGTGTCGGTGCCGGTGGTGGGTTCGGTGACGCCCATCGACTGCAGGCGGAGTTCACCGGCGGCGATGCGGGGCAGGTATTCGCGCTTCTGGGCTTCGGAGCCGTGGCGCAGCAGCGTGCCCATGTTGTACATCTGGCCGTGGCAGGCGCCGGAGTTGCCGCCGCTGCGGTTGATTTCTTCCATGATGACCGAGGCTTCGGTCAGCCCCAGGCCCGAGCCGCCGTATTCCTGCGGGATCAGCGCCGCCAGCCAGCCGGCTTCGGTGAGGGCGCGGACGAAGTCCTCGGGGTAGCCGCGCTCTTCGTCGACCTTGCGGAAATATTCGGAGGGGAATTGCGCGCAGAGGTCGCGCACGGCTTCGCGGATGTCCTGGTAGGCGTGGGAGGCTTGGTGCATGTGGCTGACTGTTCTATGTGAAGGAATGGTTCGGTACAGGATCGAATGTGCCGCAAGGGCGGGCAGGTGCCAATTCACAAATCATTAATACGGGGTTCCTGAACGCAAAAGCGCGCGTTCATGACCGCTGTGCGTCATGTTTCCGCCAAGGTTGTGTCAAGAAATTGCCAAACTGCATCTCCATAATCCGTGGCACTGCCGCGATGGCGGCCAAGGCTATACACGGATGGATATGCGGAAAAATCTGAGAGTCACGACGGCGCTATCGGCCATTCTTGCGTTGTTCGTCGTGCTGTTCGCTGTCGCTGCGGCGGCGGGTATCACGGTCTTGCGCGACAACCGCGCCGATATCGAGGCCCTGGGCCGGGGCAGCATCGAAAGGGCGAGTGATCTGGCGGATATGACCAGCCGGCTGTTTCAGGCGCGCGCGGCGCTGACGGATGCCAAGACGGCGATGGAAGGCGGGCTGGAAGACGCGCGCAACGCGTCGCTGGCCCAGGCCGATGGGCTGCTCAAGCAGGCCGCCGCCAGTCTGGCGCGCCTGCGTGCCAACCCCGACGACAGCGCCCAGGGCGCGCCGCTGTTCGGCCAGGTGCTGACGGCCTATGCCGCCTTTGCGGACCAGACGCTTGCGCCGATGAGCAAGGCGATCCAGGGCTGGAACGGCATCGAGGTCAACCGGCTGACGGACAAGGCGCTGCCCGCCAGTGGCGCGGGCTATGTGAAGCAGGTCGAGGCCTACCAAGCCTACGCCCGCGAACACGGGCAGGAGGCGGTGGCCGGCGCAAGCCGCACCCTGGAGCGCGTGATCGTGGTGGCGGCCGCCGTGCTGGGTTTCGTCCTGGTGCTGGCGATCCTGATCCGGCTGGGATTCCGCCGCAGCATCGTGCGGCCCCTGAACGAGGCGGGGGCGCACTTTGACCGCATCGCGGACGGCGATCTGACTGGCGCGATCACGCAGCGCGGCGACAACGAGATCGGCGTGTTGTATTCGGCGATGCGCCGCATGCAGACGGGCCTGTCGACCGCGGTCGCGTCGGTGCGCCTGGGCGTCGAAGAGATCCATACCGGCGCCGGCGAAATCGCGGCCGGCGGCGCGGACATGTCGGACCGTGCGGCCCGGCAGGCCGGTTCGCTGCAGGAAGCGTCGGCCAACATGACGCAGCTGGCGCACACCGTGCAAATGACCGCAGGCAACGCGGACCTGGCCAGCCGGCAAGCGGTCAGCGCTACGCAGTTGGCGCAGCGCGGGGGGCAGGCCGTCGACGAAGTGGTGCACAGCATGCAAGGCATCGCCGACAGCGCGCGGCGCATCGGCGAGATCGTGGGCGTGGTGGACAGCATTGCGTTCCAGACCAACATCCTGGCGCTCAACGCGGCCGTGGAAGCGGCGCGCGCGGGCGAGCAGGGCAAGGGCTTTGCCGTGGTGGCGGGGGAAGTGCGGTCGCTCGCGCAGCGCAGCGCCCAGGCGGCGCGCGAGATCAAGGGCCTGATCGAAGACTCGGCCGCGCGCGTGGATGCCGGCGTACGTCATGTGAACCTGGCGGGCGACACCATGCGCGATGTGGTCGCTTCCGTGGACCGTGTGACGCAGATCGTGGCCGAGATTTCCAGCGCCACCGCCGAGCAGGCGTCCGGTATTGCGTCGGTCAACGATGCGGTGGCCGATATCGAGCGGTCCACGCAGGAAACGGCCGCCATGGTCGAAGAGACGGCGGCGGCTGCGGCCGCGCTGGAAGCCCAGGCGCAGGGGCTGCGCCGGGCGGTGGCCAAATTTCAGATTGCAGAGGGCGCGCAGGCGGCGGCGCGCGAAGCCTCAGCCGGTGAGCTGCGGCAGGTCGGCGCCGGTGTAGCGCTCGGCCACGAGCGACAGATTGCCGTGCTTGACCTTGTGCTTGACATGGGCAGCCGCCGAGGCGATGTCCTCAGGGCGGATGCGCTCGCATAACGAGGGCGTGACGGTCAGGGCGCCCACGCCCAGCGTCACGAACGGAAAGAAGCGCGGCACGCCGTAACGGTCCTCGGCCTCGATGCCACCGTTGCGGCGGCCCTGTTCGTCGTACAGGGCCATGGCGCCCTCGTTGAATTCGGCAATGATGCGCTCGATACGCGTCATCCAGTCCGGACTACGCAGCAGCACCACGAAGTCGTCGCCGCCCACATGCCCCACGAAATCGCGCTGCGGGTCGCAATGGCGCTTGATGACGTCGGCGGTCAGCATGATCATGTCGTCGCCGCGCCAGTAGCCGTAGACGTCGTTGAAGGGCTTGAAGTTGTTCAGGTCGCCGTAGCAGATCGTGAAGTCCGCGGCGTCTTCCAGCAGCGTGGCAATGTGCCGGCTGATGGGGATATTGCCGGGCAGGGACGTCAGCGGGTTGGCGTAGCGCGCCGCCTCGATACGCATCTCGGTCACCGAGCGCACCAGAGTTTCGCCAGTGGCCAGACCGTCATAGCGGCCGTCGCGCGTGATGATCAGCCCGTCCATCAGGTAGCGCTGGTCTTCGGAAATCAACACGTGGCTCAGCTGGTCGATCGACACGTTCACGTCCACCAGCACCGGCTCGGCGTTCATGAAGGTCGAGCAGGCGTCGCGGCCGAAGAGCTCGCGCGTGTAGCGCTGCGCGTAGTGTTCGGAGAAGTCCCGCCGGTTGATGATGCCGACCGGCCGGTTGTCGGCGTCGACCACCGCCACGGCGTGCAGGTTCTTGTGCTCGATGAAGAGGCGATGCACGTCATCGTTGGTGTGCTTGGTCAGGAGCGCAGCCGGGGCCTCCACCCGCAGACTGACGGCCGTGCCGCCGGCGGCGCGCTGCGACACCGGCGCCGACGTGCGCGAGCGCAGCGAGTCGCGCAGGGGCGGCGTCAGTTCGGTCAGCAGGGTTTCGTCGGGCATGCCCAGGAACCAGCCCTGCGCGTAGCGGATGTCCAGCTCGCGCACGACGGCAAGGTCCTCGGCGGTTTCGATGCCTTCGGCGATGACCGACGTGCCCAGGTGCTGCGCCACCTTCAGGATGGCGCGCACCATGTTCTGCTTGCGCTCGTCGTGGCCGATGCCGTCAAAGAAATAGCGGTCGATCTTGACCAGCTCGGGCTGGGTTTCAGCCCAAAGCTGCAGGTTGGAGTTGCCGACGCCATAGTCGTCGAGCGCGATGCGCATGCCGGCCTCGCGCAGGCAGGCAAACGCGTTGTGCAGTTCGCCCATGCGGTCCGACAGCGGATCCTGCTCGGTCAGTTCGACGACGATGCTGGCCGGTTCCAGCGCGCAGTCCTTAAGCAGCCGCCCGGGCATGTCGTGGCCCCAGAGGGTCCAGTAATGGAGCAGGGCGGAGCCGGACAGGTTCAGGAACAGCTTGCCGGCGGCGTCGTTCTGTTCAAATCCGCGTGCGCCCGCGCGGAAGCTGGCCAGTTCAAGCTGCGGGTGCAGCCCTTGGCGGCGCGCTTCGGCGAACAGGGCGTCGGGAAAGTGCAGGGGGGTATCGGCGGGGCCGCGGATCAGGCTTTCGTGGCCGTAGATGCGGCTGTGCGACAGGTCGACCACTGGCTGGAAGCGCGGCCGCAATAATCTTTCGCGCAGAATGCCAGCCAGGCTGGCGTGGGCGGGCGCTCCGCCCGGGAGATTGAGCGGAGCACGGGCCGCGGCGGGCCGTGGCAAAGCGTGAATGGAGTTCATCGCCGGGGCATTGAAATACGATCAGTGACAAGATCGGTCATATTGACAACAAAATATGTCTGCGTTGTTGCGCCATGTCGTGACGTGCAATCTTCAGTCGCTGTTACATCCATGTCAACAACGAATTCTCACGTTCGTGGTGCCCATGCCAATATCGTGGGATGCCGACCCGCTGTCGGCCCAGCCCTATACAATCCGGCCTATGACTTCCCCCAAGATTCCCGACTCCCTGCGCCGTGTCGTCCTGGCGTCCAAGAACGCCGGCAAGCTGCGCGAGTTTTCCGCCTTGTTCGCGCCGCTGGGCATCGAACTGGTGCCGCAGGGCGACCTCGGCGTGCCGGAAGCCGAAGAGCCGCACGTCACGTTCGTGGAAAACGCGCTGGCCAAGGCGCGTCATGCCAGCCGCCTGACCGGGCTGCCCGCGCTGGCGGACGACTCGGGCCTGTGCGTGGCCGCGCTGGACGGCGCGCCGGGCGTGTATTCAGCGCGCTATGCCAAGATGCACGGCGGCGAAAAGTCGGATGCGGCCAACAACGCATTGCTCGTGCGCAACCTGGCGTCCGTCGCCGACCGTAGCGCCTGGTATGTCGCTGTTCTGGCGCTGGTGCGTTCCGAGAACGACCCGCGTCCGCTGATCGGCGAAGGCCTGTGGCATGGCGAGATCATCGACGTGCCCGAAGGCGCCAACGGCTTTGGCTACGATCCGCACTTCTACCTGCCCGACATGGCGCTGACCGCTGCGTCGCTGGATCCCGATGAAAAGAATCGGGTCAGCCATCGCGCCCGGGCGCTGCGCGAGCTGCTCAGCAAGCTGAGCCACGCTTGACCACGGCGCCGCCAAGGCGCCAGGAATTTTTTCGCATGTCCATCACCATTCCCATCCGCAACGATATGGGCGCGACCAAGTCGCGCCTCGTTGTTCCCGCAGGCGCCACGCTGACCAGCCTGCCGCCGCTGTCGGTCTACGTCCACGTGCCATGGTGCGTGCGCAAGTGCCCGTACTGCGATTTCAACTCGCATGCCGCGCCGGGTGAAATTCCCGAACGCGCCTATCTGGATGCGCTGCGCAGCGACCTCGAGCAGTCACTGCCGTCCATCTGGGGCAGGCAGGTGATTTCCGTCTTTATCGGTGGCGGCACGCCCAGCCTGTTGTCGGCGGCCGGCCTGGACGAGCTGCTGGCAATGCTGCGGGCGTACCTGAACCTGTGGCCGGACGCCGAAATCACGATGGAGGCGAACCCCGGCACGGCCGAGGCGGGGCGCTTTCGTGACTATGCGGCCAGCGGCGTCACGCGGTTTTCGCTGGGCATCCAGAGCTTTGACGATGCGCAGTTGAAGAAATTGGGCCGCATCCACGATGCCAACCAGGCGCGCGCGGCCATCGAAATGGCGCAGCAGGCGGCGGCCCGGGTCAATCTGGACATGATGTTCGCTTTGCCCGGCCAGACGCTGGAGGCCTGTTCGGCCGATCTGCGGCAGGCGATTTCGTTCGGCACCGAGCACCTGTCGCTGTATCACCTGACGATGGAGCCGAACACGGTCTTCGCGAAGTTTCCGCCCGAAGACCTGCCGGACGACGACACGAGCGCCGCCATGCAGGACGCGGTGGAAGCCGAGCTGGCGGCGGCGGGACTGGCGCGCTACGAGGTATCGGCCTACGCCAAACCGGGCGCCCGCTGCCGCCACAACATGAATTACTGGAAGTTCGGAGACTACCTGGGCATCGGCCCCGGCGCGCACGGCAAGCTCTCGTTTCATGACCGCATCGTGCGCGAAGCGCGGCTGCGCAGTCCGGATTCGTGGATGCAGGCCGCCATGGCGCGCGACGGCAGCCATCTGGCCGAGAGCCGGCAGGTCGGGCCGGACGAACTGCCGTTCGAGTTCATGCTCAACGCCCTTCGCCTGAAGGAAGGCGTGGCGGCCACGGCGTTCAATGAACGCACCGGTTTGTCGCTTGCCGTCATTGCGCACCAATTGGAGGCAGCCTCGAAACGGGGCCTGCTCGACGCCGATCCCACGCGCCTGCGCGCGACGCCCCTGGGCTGGCGCTTCCTCAATGACCTTCAGGAAATGTTCCTGTAAGGTGCAAGCACCAAGATGGGGCGATCACGCCCCATCTTTTGCACCACGATGGTGCTACATTGCCCCAAGACTGACGTGCCTCCCCCCGGGAATACCGGGGCGAAACCTGGCACGCTTATTGCTTCCCTCTTTTATGCCAGTCGACGGGCAAAGCCCTCGACCTTTTTATCTAATGGAGATGACATGGCAAGCCCGAAAGACGTCCTGAAACAGATCGCCGATAACGAAGTGAAATTCGTGGATTTCCGCTTTACCGATACGGTTGGCCGTGAGCACCACGTTTCCGTGCCCACCACCGCTATCGATGAAGACAAGCTGGAAAGCGGGCAGGCTTTCGACGGTTCGTCGATCCCGGGCTGGAAGGGCATCGAAGCTTCCGACATGCTCCTCATCCCCGACTGCGCCACCGCCAACCTGGATCCGTTCCGCGAAGAGCCGACCCTGATCCTGTCGTGCGACGTGGTCGAACCGTCGGACCTGAAGGGCTATGACCGTGACCCGCGCTCGCTGGCCAAGCGCGCTGAAGCCTACCTGAAGTCCTCCGGCCTGGGCGACACCGCCTACTTCGGTCCGGAACCCGAATTCTTCGTGTTCGACGGCGTGACCTGGAACACCGACATGTCGGGCACGTTCGTCAAGATCAAGTCCGAGGAAGCCCCGTGGTCCACGGGCCTGGAATTCGAAGGCGGCAACACCGGCCACCGTCCGGGTGTGAAGGGCGGCTACTTCCCCGTTCCGCCGGTCGATTCGTTCCAGGACATGCGTTCGGAAATGTGCCTGCTGATGGAACAGATGGGCGTGCCGGTTGAAGTGCACCACCACGAAGTGGCTGCCCCGGGCCAGCTCGAAATCGGCACCAAGTTCAGCACCCTGGTGCAGCGTGCCGACTGGACCCAGATCGTCAAGTACGTCGTGCACAACGTGGCCCATGCCTACGGCAAGACCGCCACGTTCATGCCCAAGCCCATCGTTGGCGACAACGGCTCCGGCATGCACGTCCACCAGTCCATCTGGAAGGACGGCCAGAACCTGTTCGCGGGCAACGGCTACGCCGGCCTGTCCGAATTCGCCCTGTACTACATCGGCGGCATCATCAAGCACGCCAAGGCCCTGAACGCCATCACCAACCCGGGCACGAACTCGTACAAGCGCCTGGTCCCGCACTTCGAAGCGCCCGTGAAGCTGGCCTACTCGGCCCGCAACCGTTCGGCTTCGATCCGCATTCCGTACGTCGGCAACCCGAAGGGCCGCCGCGTCGAAGCGCGCTTCCCGGACCCCCTGGCCAACCCGTACCTGGCTTTCTCGGCTCTGATGATGGCCGGCCTGGACGGCGTCCAGAACAAGATCCACCCGGGCGATCCGGCCGACAAGAACCTGTACGACCTGCCGCCGGAAGAAGACGCGAAGATCCCGACCGTCTGCGCCTCGCTGGAAGAAGCGCTGGAATCCCTGGACAAGGACCGCGAGTTCCTGACCCGTGGCGGCGTGTTCAGCAACGACATGCTCAACGCCTACATCGACCTGAAGATGGCCGATGTGACGCGTCTGCGCATGACGACGCACCCGGTCGAATTCGACATGTACTACAGCCTCTGATGGTTTGAGGCCGTGGCTGGGGGGAGCGCGATGAGGTAGGCAGAAGCACGGCTTACACCGCGCGCACCACCAGGTAGCCGCCCGACGAATTGCCCGCCCGGCCCCGCGCCGGCGGGCAGGGCGCCGGGTTGGCGCGCCCGTCGCGGACGCGTTCCGCTTTCCCCTGTCCATTCGGGTACGTTGAAAATGAATGTTGAAGCTCTCGATCTGCTAGCCACGTCAGTCTTCCTGGTCAACGAGCGCGGCCACATCGAATACGCCAACGCCGCCGCCGAGGATCTGTTCGGCCGCTCGCGCAAGCAACTGGGCGGGCATTCCGCCGCCACCCTGTTCGACAACCCCGAGAACATCCAGTCATCCATCGACCGCGCCGCGGGCGGCAGGTACGCCGACGTGAGGCAACTGGCCTCGTTGCGCCGCGCCGCCGAATCCGTTGAAGTCGCCGTGACCACCGTGGGACTGACCGGCCAGCGTTGGCCGGTGCTGATCGAGACCCGCGAAATCGAGCAACGCGTGCTGGCCGACCGCAACCACCGCCTGGTGGACGAGATCGAAGCCCACCGCGAACTGCTGCGCAACCTGGCGCATGAAGTCAAGAATCCCCTGGGCGGATTGCGCGGCGCCGCGCAACTGCTGGAAGCCGAGCTGCCCAGCGCAGCCCTGGCCGAATACACCCAGGTCATCATTTCCGAAGCCGACCGCCTGCAGGCGCTGGTGGACCGCCTGAGCGGCCCGCAACGTGTGCCGCTCAATGCGCGGCCGGTGAACATCCATGAAATCTGCGAGCGCGTCTGCGCGCTGATCCAAGCCGAGTTCCGCAACGACGTCACGATCCAGCGCGACTACGACGCCTCGGTGCCGGACCTGAAGGGCGACGCCGCCCGCCTGATGCAGGCCGTGCTCAACGTGGCGCGCAACGCCGCGCAGGAACTGGTGGCGCGCCCGCAAGGCCCGCAGACCGAACCCGGCGTGGTGACGCTGCGCACCCGCGTGGCGCGGCAGGTCATGCTGGCGCACCGGCAGCACCGCCTGGCGCTCGTGCTGTCCATCATCGACAACGGTCCGGGCGTGCCGGACCACATCCGTGACCGCATCTTCCACCCGCTGGTCACGGCCAGGGCTGGCGGTACCGGCCTGGGCTTGAGCCTGGCGCAGGACTTCGTGCAACAGCACGGCGGCATCATCGAATTTGAATCCCGACCGGGGCGCACCGAGTTTCGCCTGGTCCTCCCGATGGAGCCCGCAAACTGATGAAACCCGTATGGATCGTCGACGACGACCAGGCCATCCGCTGGGTCCTCGAAAAGGCCCTGGCCCGCGCTGGCGTCCCCACCCGCAGCTTTTCCCAATCGGCCGACGTGCTCGAGGCGCTTTCGCGTGAAACGCCCCTGGCGCTGGTGTCGGATATCCGCATGCCCGGCGGCAACGGCCTCGAGCTGTTGCGCCAACTGAAAGAGCGGCATCCCGGTCTGCCGGTCATCGTGATGACCGCGTTTGCCGATCTGGACAGCACCGTTTCCGCCTTCCAGGGCGGCGCGTTCGATTACCTGGCCAAGCCGTTCGACGTGAACGAGGCCGTCGCGCTGATCCAGCGCGCCATGCAGGAATCGAGCCAACCCGAAAGCCCGGACGGGCAGGGCGAAGCCGCGCAGAACAACGAGCGCTGGATGATGACGCAATCGTCGTCCACCGCGATGCAGGAAGTCTTTCGCGCGATCGGCCGGCTGGCGCAGTCCAAGGTCACCGTCCTGATCACTGGCGAGTCCGGCACCGGCAAGGAACTGGTGGCCCGCGCGCTGCACGGCCACGGCGTGCGCGCCAGCGGACCGTTCGTGGCGCTGAACGCGGCGGCCATCCCGCGCGACTTGCTGGAGGCCGAACTGTTCGGCCACGAGCGCGGCGCGTTCACCGGCGCCAACAATCTGCGCCGCGGCCGCTTCGAAGAGGCGCACGGCGGCACGTTGTTCCTGGACGAAATCGGCGACATGCCGATCGAGCTGCAGACGCGACTGCTACGCGTGCTGGCCGAGGGCAGCTTTTACCGCGTCGGCGGTGCGCAGCCCGTGCGCGTGGACGTGCGCATCGTGGCCGCCACGCACCAGCCGCTGGAGCAGCGGGTCGAGCAAGGCCTCTTCCGCGAAGACCTGTTTCACCGCCTGAACGTCATCCGCCTGCGGCTGCCGCCGCTGCGAGAGCGGGTCGAAGACATCCCCGCGCTGGCCCAGCACTTCCTGACCGCCAGCGCCCGCACGCTGGGCGTGCCCGTCAAGCGGCTGACGCCCGAGGCGCTGGCCGTGCTGACCAAGTTCGACTTCCCGGGCAACGTGCGCCAGCTTGAGAACTTCTGCCACTGGCTGACGGTGATGGCGCCGGGCCAGACGGTGGATCGTATTGACCTGCCGCCTGAAATCCGGGCCATGGAACATCAGCCGCAGCACGCATCCGCGCCCATGCGGCCCGCTACGCCGACGGCTGGCGTGGGTACGGTGGTGCAGTCGGGCGCCTACGCCGCGGAACCGGCTGAGGACGGCGCGCCGCGCAATTGGCAGGATTCGCTGCTGCGCGATGCGCAGTACCGGTTGGAACGCGGCGAGCCCGCAGTCATGGCGACACTCACGCGCCAGTTCGAGAAGATCCTGCTGCAAAGCGCGCTGGATGCCAGCCGGGGCCGCCGCGTGGAAGCCGCCTCGCGCCTGGGGATCGGCCGCAACACCATCACGCGCAAGCTGCGCGAGCTGGGTATCGAAGACGAGTAGCCAATCCGGCACCGGCCCCGCAGTGGGCCGGTTTCCGACCCGAGCGCATGTGAGCTTGGTCCGGCCTACATGCCGAGCAGGCTTTCGCAAAGGCGCGGCGACTTCAGTTTCTGCAGCCACCACTTCATGGCCTCGCCGGGCGGCTCCGCCCGCCACGCGTACGCCACGTGTTCCGTCAGGGACATGCCTTCATCCGTTTCGCATACCACCAGCAAGCCTTGCGCAAGGTAGGGCGCGGCCAGCGTCAGCGGCAGATAGCCGCAGCCCAGGCCGCGCACCTGCGCGTCGATCTTGGCCTGCATCGACGGCATCACCAACGTCGGCTGCTCCGACAAGATGCCGCGCGACTGCACGGGCAGGTTGCGCGAGGTATCGGCAATCACCACGGCGCAGTAGCGCGTGATGTCCGCCCGGCTGAGCGGCTGCGGCAGTGAGGCTAGCGGGTGATTCGCCGCCACGCAGAATCCAAATTGCATCACGCCGATCGCTTGTGAACGATACGGGCCGGTGGGTTCGCCCGCCGCGCCCGCGCCGATCACCAGGTCGGCGCGGCCGGAGGTCAGGGCGTCCCAGTTGCCGCTCAGCACTTCGGTGCTAAAGCGCAGCGTCGTGGCGCTGCCCACCGCATGGAATTCGTCGATCAGGTCGTAGATGGGCCGCCACGGAATCACGGCACTGACGGCGATGCGCAGTTGCACTTCCCATCCCGTGGCAATGCGCTTGACCCTGCTGGCCAGCTCGTCCAGCGACTGCAACAGATGCCGCCCATCCTTGAGCAGCGCCTCGCCGGCGGGGGTCAGCAGCGCGCGGTGCCCCGAGCGGTCGAACAGCAGCACGTCCAGCCCGTCTTCGAGCTTGCGGATGGAATAGGTGACGGCGGAAGGCACCTTGCCCAATTCGCGGGCCGCCTTGGCAAAGCTGCCGTGACGTGCGATCGCGTCGACGAGGACAAGAAGTTCAGGGGTGATGGGCTGCATGTCAGGGCGTGAAAGGCGGGTATTCAAATAATTTGAACGAAGTCATCAAAATATAGCGCCAAAACCAAGCGGCGGGGCGCGCAGAATACCACTCATGCCGGGGATGCAGACAAACGGCGAGGCAGAAAGCCAAGCCAGGAAGCACCCCCTAATCATTCATATTATTGAAACAGGAGTTCAAGATGCTTACGATTCGCCGCGCTGCAGAACGGGGTCATGCCAACCACGGATGGCTCGATTCGTTCCACACCTTCTCCTTCGCCAACTATTACGACCCGGCTCACATGGGCTTCGGCGCGCTGCGTGTGATCAATGACGACCGCATCGCAGCCGGCCGCGGCTTCGGTACGCACGGCCACCGGGACATGGAGATCATCACCTACGTGCTGGACGGCGCCATCGCCCACAAGGACAGCATGGGCAGCGGCTCGGAAATCCAGCCGGGCAACGTTCAGCGCATGAGCGCCGGTCGCGGTGTGATGCACTCCGAGTTCAACCCCCGGCCCGATGCCGAAACGCACATGCTGCAGATCTGGATCGAGCCGAACGTGACCGGCATCGCGCCGGAATACGAAGAGCGCGCCTTCAGCGATGAGCAAAAGCGCGGCCGTCTGCAAGCCCTGGTGACGGGCGACGGCGCTGACGGGTCGATGACGATCCATCAGGACGCCCGTCTGTACGCCGGTCTGTTCGACGGCGACGAGTCGGCCTCGCTGCCGCTGGCTGCCGGCCGCCGCGCCTGGGTCCACGTGGCCCGCGGCAGCGTGACGGTCAACGGCGCCGCGCTGAATGCCGGCGACGCCGTGGCGATCACCGACGCCGCCAGCGTCGAGGTGTCGGGCGGCAAGGACGCCGAAGTGCTGGTCTTCGACCTGGCCTGACGCCAACCGCCGGGCGGATCCTGGAATCCGCCCGGTTTCACACAATACCGGCCGCGAGGCCATTAAGATGGCCCCAGGCCTACCCATTGCGGAGCATTGCACCATGTCGACCCTGTCCCAAGCCGGCGAAAGCCAGATCGAAACCGTTGTGGTGCCGCGCACCAGCGACTTGGGCGGGTTTTCCGTCCGCCGCGCCATCCCTTCCATGCAGCGCCGAAGCGTGGGTCCGTTCGTCTTCCTGGACCAGATGGGACCGGCGGACTTCGACGTCGGCGCCGGCATCGACGTGCGTCCCCATCCGCACATCGGCCTCTCCACTGTGACGTACCTGTACGAAGGCTCGATGGTCCACCGCGACGGCGCGGGCCACACGCAGACCATTCTGCCGGGCGAAGTGAACTGGATGACCGCCGGTCGCGGCATCGTCCATTCCGAACGTTCCTCGCCGGAAAGCCGGCTTGCGCCGCAGCGGCTCTGTGGACTGCAGATCTGGGTCGGGCTGCCCAAGGCGCACGAGGAGACCGATCCTGGGTTCACGCACTATGGGCTGGATGCGCAACCGGTGATCGAAGGCGAGGGCGTGCGCGCCCAGGTCGTGGCCGGTTCGCTGTTCGGCAAGACTTCCTCGGTCAAGACGCTGTCGCCGCTGTTCTATGGCGACCTGCAATTGCAGGCGGGCGCGACCACCGTGCTACCGGCGGAACACGAAGAGCGCGCCGCCTATCTGGCGCAGGGCGAGGTCGAAATCGACGGCCAGACGTATGAAAGCGGGCGCCTGGTCGTGTTCGCCCCGGGCAAGCCGGTGCAGATCCGCGCCAAGACGGCCGCACGTTTCGCGGTGCTGGGCGGCGAGCCGCTCGACGGCCCGCGCTTCGTGTGGTGGAACTTCGTGTCCAGCAGCAAGGACCGCATCGAGCAGGCCAAGCAGGATTGGCAGCGCACGCGGTTCGATCAGATCGTGCCCGGCGATGAGACCGAGTACATCCCGCTGCCGGAAGCCCGCGCCTGAGCGGGCGGGATGATGCGTGATGGGACGCGTCATCCCGCCCCATGATCGTGTAACTTTTATTGTTTGTTTTTGAGGGTTACACTGGCGCCGGAGATCACCATGAACACCAGCCACGCACCCGAATTCCGACAGCTGGGCGACCACGTCGCCCTGGATCTGATCAACACCGTCGAGCAGAGCAGCGCCGGCCCGGTCGACCGATGGCAGTCGGACGCGGATGTGGCGGGTTGGCTGGCGCTGGCGGGATTCGCCGCCGAGCAGGGCCCCGCGCCAGCCGGTCTGCTGGAAAGCGCGCGCGGGCTGCGCGAAACCGTCCGGGAGTTGGTCGCCCAGCGCAAGGCGCACGCGCCGCTGGCGCTTGCCGCGTTAAATCGCGTCCTGGCGGCGGGGGGCAGTCACCTGGAGCTCACGCCGGCAGACGATGGCAGCCTGGTGATGTCGCGCCGTTATCCCTCGCAAACCGCGGCGCAGTGGTTGCTGCCGGTGGCCGAGGCGGCGGCCGACCTGCTCGCGCATGGCGATTTTGGACTGGTGCGCAAATGCGAAAGCGATGCGTGCTCGCTGTGGTTCTACGACAGGACGCGGTCGCACAAGCGGCGGTGGTGCAGCATGGCGCTGTGCGGCAACCGGCACAAGGTGGCGGCGTTCCGGCAGCGCGAGGCCGCGGACGCCAGCACCAAGGCGAAAACACAATGATCGATGGTTCCCAGCCTGGCTCATGCCGGGCTTTTTCATAGGTGGCGTCGGGTTCATCTGGGAGTCGGGCGGCCCGCATCGGCACATAGCGGCTACGCATCGCACGCCGATTTTGATGTCGAGTAACCAGTAAAGCCGCTGTTGACAGGTTACGCAAAATGCGTAGACTGTGCCGTGAAGCTTCGAAATCCTATCGTCATTCCTGCCGAATCCCGGAGATCCTCATGACCGCCCAGCCCGACAACACCGTCCATTACCGCCATGCGCAAGCCGATGGCATGCGCTTCTTCTATCGCGAAGCCGGCGACCCGCAGGCTCCCGTGCTTTTGCTGCTGCACGGCTTTCCCACGTCGTCGCATCAGTTCCGCAACGTCATCCCGCAACTTGCCCAGCACTTTCGCGTCATCGCGCCGGATCTGCCCGGATTCGGCTTCACAGAAGTCCCGGCCGAGCGCGAATACCGCTACACCTTCGACAACCTGGCCAAGTCGCTGGAAGCGTTTGTCGACGAACTGGGGCTGACCCGCTACGCGATGTATTTCTTTGACTACGGCGCGCCGACGGGCTTGCGGCTGGCGGTGGCGCACCCCGAACGGGTGACCGGCCTGGTTTCCCAGAACGGCAACGCGTATCTCGACGGCCTGGGCGACGCGTGGGCGCCCATCCGCGCCTACTGGAACGACCCGTCGCCCGCAAACCGCCAGACCATTCACGATGCCATCCTGAACTTCGAAGGCACCAAGTGGCAGTACGTGCACGGCGTGGCCGACCCGGACAGCGTCGCGCCTGAAGGCTATACGCTGGACGCGGCCCTCATGGAACGGCCAGGCAACAAGGATATCCAGCTCGATCTGTTCCTGGACTATGCGAACAACCTGACGCAATACCCGGCATTCCAGGCGTTCTTCCGTCAGGCCCAGGTGCCCACGCTGGCGATCTGGGGCCGCAACGATCCCTTCTTCATTCCGCCGGGCGCTGAGGCCTATCGCCGCGACAACCCGGATGCCGTGGTCGAACTGCTGGACACCGGCCACTTCGCGCTCGAAACTCACGGCCAGTACATCGCCCAGCGCATCATCGATGTGTTGGGGCGCTGACCGGCCAGGGCGGCCTGATGGTTTCCCGGACCGGATTTCACGGCAGGAGCCCGCATGACGCGCCACTTTGACGACCTGCAGCTGGGCAGCATCGAGATGTTCTGCCTGGCGGCGGAACTCAGCAGTTTCACGGCCGCCGCCAACGCCGCGGGCGTCACTCCAGCGGCCGTCAGTCGCAGCGTCTCGCGGCTGGAGGCGCGGCTGGGCATTCGGCTGTTCGTGCGCAGCACTCGGCATATCCGGCTTAGCGACGAGGGCCGTGCCTACTTTGAGCAGGTGCGCCCCGCCATTGCGCAACTGGTCGACGCCGAACGCCAGGTGGGCGGGCAGGGCGCCGCCGGTCGGCTGCGCATCAGCCTGCCGACGCCCTATGCGCATTACCGCGTCCTGCCGCTGCTGCCCGCATTTCGCGACAAGTATCCCAACGTGGACGTGCACGTGCATATCAGCAACCGCAATGTCGATTTCGCCGATGACGGTTATGACCTGTCGGTGCGCGGGCGCGCGCCCGACGACTCGGCGCTGATCGCGCGCAAGCTGGAGGACGCCGAGCTGGTGGTGGTGGGTGCGCCGGATTACTTGCGCCGGCGTGGCACGCCGCGAGCGCTGGACGATCTGGCCGCGCACGACTGCATCCAGTTCGACCGGCCCAGCAGCGGGCGGCGCATTCCGTGGACATTTCAGGTGGAGGGCGAAGCGGTCGATATCGTGACCGACGGCGCCTATGGCACGGGCGAGGATGTGCTGGGCGGCGTGACACTGGCCCGAGCTGGCGCGGGCCTGTTCCAGACGTATCGCTTCGTGGTCGAAGACGACCTGCGCGCGGGCAGGCTGACCGAGGTGATGCAGCAACACGGCGGCAGCACCCGGCCGTTCGTGTTGCTGTACCCGCATGCCCGGCACGTATCGCGCCGGGTGCGGGCGTTCGTCGATTTCCTGGTCGACAAGCTGGCGGACTGAGCGGGGTCAGGCGCCTTTCAACTGGGCGATCACCACCAGGATCACTGCCGCGTTGCCTGGCTGCTGCGCAACCGAATTGGCGGTGCGCGCGTGGCCAGCCTTCTCGCCCAGCACCCGGGCAAACAGGCCGGATGCGCCATCCAGCACGGCGGGCTGATCCAGAAAGCGCGGTGCGCTGGCGACATAACCCTCGACGCGGACAAGGTGGTCCAGCCGGTCGAAGCTGCCGGTGTGTTGGCGGATCTGCGCCAGCACGTTCAGCGCGGCGAGTTCCGCGGCCTGACGGCCCTGGTCGACGGTAAGCTCCGCGCCGACGCGGCCCTGCCACACCACGCGCCCATCGCGCAGCGGCAATTGGCCCGAGATGAACAGCAGGTCGCCCGCCTGGCTGACGGCGGTGTATTGGCCCAGCGGCTGGGGTGCGGGCGGAAGGGTCAGGCCAAGTTCGGCCAGTCTGGCTTCAATGGACATGGTGGGTCTCTCGTTGTGAGGACGCCCGCCGCGGGGCGGGCGTTCGTGATGATGCTACCAATGACCCGCAGCGGCGCCGCCATCGACCGGAAGGATCGCGCCGGTGGTGTAGGCGGAATCGGTCAGATAGGTGACCGCCCCGACAATGTCGTCCACCTTGCCCATGCGGCCGGCCGGCTGCAACGAATTCAGGAAGCCGAACGTGGCCGGATCGTGCATCGGCGTCTCGATGATGCCGGGCGCCACCGCGTTGACGCGGATGTTCCGGTCCGACAGTTCGATCGCCAACGCCCGCGTGGCGTGGTTCAGGCCGCCCTTGATCAGCACCGGCAGTAGTGCCGGGACGCGGCTGCTGGGCTGCATGGCGATGCTGGCCGTGATGTTGACGATGTGGCCGTCGCGGTATTCCGACATGTGTGCGGCCGCCTGCTGGGTGATGTGGAAGAAGCCCTTCAGGTTCGTGTCGATGATGCGGTCCAGATCTTCATCGGTGTAGTCGCCCAGGGGCTTGGGAATGAAGATCCCCGCGTTGTTGACCAGCACGTCGATGCGGCCGAACCGCTCGGTGGCCTGGCGCACGATATCGCGGGCGGTGCTGGCCAGGGCGATGTCGCCGGCCACGGCCAGGAAGCGGTCGGGCAAGCCCAGGCCTTCCTTAGCCAGCCGCTCGGCGGCCGCGTTCAGGCCTTCCTGGCTGCGGGCGTTGCCCACCACGTTGTCGCCGCGGCGCAGGTATTCCTGCGCCAGGGCAAATCCGATTCCGCTGGACGCGCCCGTGATCACTACAGTCTTGTTCGACATTTCAATACTCCGGTTTGGCATTTGAGGGTGCCTGCGCGCTCAGACAGTGAGACGAACTATAGGAGCGGGCGCGCGGGCGATAAACGCCCGCGGCGGAACATGAATTGATACCTGGCGGAACAAGCCGGAGGGATCGCGCTGTGCGACGCCGCTGTCCGGGGATAAGATGCGCTACCCGTGCATAACGACAAACGGGAGGGAGACATCATGCATCGCTACACCCACAATGCGCTGCGCGGCTTGGCCGCGCTGGCGTTGATCCAAGGTGCCGTGCCCGCGCACGCCGCCGGCTATCCGGCCAAGCCCATCACCTTCATCGTGCCGTACACCGCGGGCGGCACGACCGATCTGGTCGCGCGCACGGCGGGCCAGAAAGTGGCCGAAAAGCTCGGGCAGCCGGTCATCGTCGAGAACCGTCCCGGCGCGGGCGGCAACATCGGCATGGACGCCGTCGCCAAGGCCGCGCCGGACGGCTACGTCATCGGCTTCGGCGCGATATCCACGAACGCGCTCAATCCGTTCGTGTACCCGAAAATGCCGTTCGATCCGACCAAGGATTTCACGGGCATCAGCATGCTGGGGGCGTCTTCCGTGGTGCTGGAGGTGGGCCCGTCGGTGAAGGTGGACAGTGTCAAGGACCTGGTCGCGTATGCCAAGGCGAATCCCAATACGTCGTACGGCACGCCCGGCACGGGCACGTCCATGCACCTGGCGGGGGTGATGTTCGACCAGTTGACCGGGGCCGGCATGCAGCACGTGCCCTACAAGGGCAGCGCCCAGGCGTTGAACGATCTGCTGGGCGGACACTTGCCGGTCATGTTTGACAACCTGCCCGCGTCGCTGCCGCACATCAATGCGGGCAAGGTCCGCGCGCTGGCGGTCACCGGCAGCAAGCGCGCGCCGGCGTTACCCGACGTGCCGACGCTGGCCGAATTGGGCTATTCGGGCGCGGTCGTGGATCCGTGGTTCGCGGTCTATGGGCCCGCCGGCATGTCGCCCGACGTGACGCGCGTGCTGAGCGATGCCTTCCAGGCGGCGCTTGCGATGCCGGACGTCAAGGATAAGCTCGAGAAGGCCGGCTTCATGCCCTATGGCTCGACGCCGCAGGAAGTCGAGCGGCTGACCCAAAGCCAGCACGAGGCCTTCAAGGCCTTATCGCAGAAGGTGAAGCTGTCGGCGGATTGATGAGTAGGGCGGGGCATGCGGGACGCGGGGGCACCGAGGTCCGCGCGGGTCTCGCAGGTCCCGTTACCGGCCGCGCGCCAGCGCCTGTTCGCGCTGTTCTTCAAGCGCCTCGCGGCGGATGAAGTCGCGCACGAAGGTGTCGGCCGGGTTGTGGTGCAGGTTGTAGGGCGTATCCCATTGCGCGATGCGGCCCTTGGCCATCACCCCGATGCGGTCGGCAATCGCGAACGCTTCGGCCTGGTTGTGCGTGACCAGGATCGCAGTGTGGCCCGTGGTCTTCAGGATCTCGCGCACCTCGAAGGCCAACCGCTCGCGCGTGTCCACATCCAGGTTCGAAAACGGTTCGTCCAGCAGCAGCAGGTCGGGCGAGGGCGCAAGCGCGCGCGCAAGGGCCACGCGTTGCTGCTGGCCGCCGGAGATCTCATGCGGATAGCTGTTGGCAGCGTGTGCCAGGCCGACGAGTTCCAGCATCTCTTCGACACGGCGAGCGCGGTCCGGACGCGGCAGCTTGCGCAGGCCGAACGCCACGTTGAGCGCCACGGTCAGGTGCGGAAACAGCGCGTAGTCCTGGAACATCATGCCCACGCGGCGCAGCTCGGGTGCGACCTGTTCGGTGGGCGACGAGATCACCGTGCCGTCCAGCAGGATGCGGCCGGCGCGCACCGGCTCGAAGCCGGCAATGGCGCGCAGCACGGTGGTCTTGCCGCAGCCGGACTCGCCCAGCAGGCAGCCGATGTGGCCGGCGGGCAGGCCCAGCGACAGGTCCTGCACGATGGGCTTCAAGCCAGCGGGCGTGTCGTAGGCCAGGGAGAGGTGGTCGATTTCTAGCAGATCGGGCACGATGATCAATGTCCCATTTTCAGATTGGTGCGCGCCAGCAGAATGACCGGCAGCAGGCCGGCCAGCACGATGGCCAGCGCGGCCACGGCGCCTTCTTCGTACGTGCCGCGCGCGGCTTCCGCGTAAAGCCACGTGGCCAGGGTGTCGAAATTCATGGGGCGCAGCAGCAGGGTCGCAGGCAGTTCCTTCATGGCGTCCACGAACACCAGCAGCGCGCTCGCGGCCAGCGCGGGCCGCAGTAATGGCAGGTGGACGCGGCGCAAGGTGCCGCCCGACGTCTCGCCCAGCAGGCGCGACGCTTGTTCCAGAGACGGCGGGATGCGTGCCAGCCCGGCTTCCAGCGCCCCGGTGGAAATCGCCAGGAAGCGGATCGCATAGGCGCACACCAGCGCGCCCATCGAGCCCATCAGGAATAGGCCCGTGCCGCCGAACACGCGCGCGACCGCGCTGTCGATCCACACGAACGGGGTCAGCAGGCCGATGGCCAGCACCGTGCCGGGCACCGCGTAGCCCAGGCTGGCGATGCGCGCGCAGGCGCGGCCCGGGTTGAAGCCGGCGCTTTCGCGCAGGGTGCGGCCCGCCCATGCAACGATCAGCCCGCAGAGCAAGGTGACCACGGTGGCGCTGGACGCGACGATCAGGGTGTTGCTCAGGCCGCCGATCAATTGGTCCGACACGCCGCCCACCAGGTGAAGCCGCTTATAGGTTTCAACGACCAGATACAGCGCTGGCGCGACAAACCCGATCAGGACGGGAATCCAGCCCAGCACGGCCGCGACGGCAGCCGCCGCGCCACGCAGCCGGCGCGGCTGCATCGGGCGCATGCGCTGCGTGTTGGCGTAGCGCTGCCGCTTGCGGCCGTGGCGCTCCAGCAGGATCAGCCCGATGACGATCGCGAGCATGGTCAGCGCAATCTGCGCGGCGCCAGCAAGGTCTGAACGGGTGACCCAGGTGGTGTAGACGGAGACGGTCAGCGTTTGCACGCCGAGGAATTCGGAGGCCCCGATGTCGTTCAGGGTTTCCAGCAGCGCCAGGCTCACGCCCACCACGATCGCGGGACGAGCCAGGGGCAGGGCGACACGGCAGAACACCGTCACGCGGCCCGCGCCCAGCGTGCGGGCAGCTTCGAGCAGGCTGGCGGCCTGCGTCATGAACATGACGCGGGTGCTCAGGTAGACATAGGGGTACAGCACGAAGCCCAGGACAAAGATCGCGCCGTAGATGGAGCGCAGGTCGGGCAGGCGGAATTGGCGCGGGCTGTCGAAGCCCAGCATGGCGCGGATCGCCGACTGAATGGGCCCGATGGGGTGCAGCAGGTCCAGGTAGGCAAACGCAATGATGTAGGTGGGCACCGCCAGCGGCAGCAGGAGCGCCCAGGTCAGGACCCGACGCGTGGGAAACTCGTACGCGGTCACCAGCCATGCGGCGCCGGTGCCAAGCAAGGTCACGACGATGCCCACACCGGCCAGCAGCATGACGGTGTTCGCGAAGGCCTGCGGCAGCACATAGCTGGCCAGATGCTGCCAGTGTTCCAGGCTGCCGCCCATCGCCCAGCAGCCGAGCGTCAGTACCGGCGCCAGCACCGCCAGCGCGATCAGGGTAGCGCCAACCAGCCAGCCGGTTCCGCGTTCAGACCAGCGCAGCCGCAGCGGCGTGGGCAAGGATTGTGTGTGCATGCTTCAAAGTCGGTTGCATCAATGGCAAGGCCTGTTCCCCCGGAAAAGCGGGAACAGGCCCTACGCTTTGCGCCCGGTGCAGGGCGCTCGCGTGTCACTGCGTCACGGTCACGCCATGCCCGCGGGCACGACGGTCCGGCAGCTTATCAGTTGTCGAAGCCAACCTTGTCGACCAGCTCGCTGGCTTGCTTGCGATGCTTGGCGATCTCGGTCAAGGGCAGGGGATCGACCTTCAGTTCGCCGAAGCTTGCGATCACCGGGTCCAGCTTCACGCCCTTGCGGACGGGGTATTCGTAGTTGGCCTGCGCGTACAGGGCTTGGGCCGGTTCCGACACCAGGAAGTCCAGCAGCTTGACCGCGTTGGCCTTGTTGGGGGCGTGCGCCGCGACGGCCGCGCCGCTGACGTTCACGTGCGTGCCGCCGCTCTTGGCATTGGCGAAGGTCGGACGGATGACCTTGATGGCATCGCCCCACTTGCGCGCGTCGGTGCCGGGCTCGGCGTTCTTCATGTGGCCGACATAGTAGGCGTTGGCCAGGCCGATGTCGCAGATGCCGCCCAGAATGTCGCGCGCCACGTCGCGGTCGCCGCCGGCCGCCTTGCGGGCCAGGTTGGCCTTGACGCCGCGCAGCCATTTTTCAGTGGCTTCGGCGCCGTCATGGGCGATCATGGAAGCGACCAGCGCGGTGTTGTAGGGGTGCTGGCCGGAACGGATGCAGACCTTGCCCTTCCATTTGGGATCGGCCAAATCTTCGTAGCGGAAGGATTCCAGCTTCAGGTCCTTTTCGACATACAGCACGCGGTCGCGCAGCGACAGGGCATACCATTTGCCATCGGCGCCGCGCAGGTTGGCGGGAATGACCGAATTCAGCGTGTCGGACTTGACCGACTGCGTCACGCCGCCGTCCACCAAATCCAGCAGGTTGCCGATATCCACCGTCATTAGTACGTCGGCGGGCGACTTGGCGCCTTCGGCCTTGACGCGTTCCAGCAGGCCGTCCTTGACGAAGACGGTGTTGACCTTGATGCCGCTTTCCTTGGTGAAGGCATCCAGCAGCGGCTGGATCAGCTTGGGTTCCCGGGTGGTGTACAGGCTGACTTCCTCGGCGGCGTTGGCCGACACGGTGAAGGCAGCGGCGCCGGCGAGCGCCAGCGCGCGCAGCAGGGAATTCAATTGGGGACGCTTGATCATGAAGGAACTCCAGCTAGGGCCGAAACGAGTGTTGCCGCACGGCCTCGCCTACTTTGAAGGCGCGCCATTGCGAAAAACGGTCTGCTAACGAAAATGATTATCAAGTGAGAACGCGACAATAACAGGAAGCATTGCGCCGTTCAACTAGCAGTAAGCGTTGGGTTCAAGACGTTGATCGCCGTCAAACTGGAATAAGGGTATTACGGAATAATGAGAGCAGTTATCATCAAGACCCTGTAGAATAGGGACAACCCTAATGCCGACCGCGGCCTTTTTTTTGCGGTTCGGAATGACCTCGCGGCACAGCCGGGCTTCGCCCGACCACGATCCGCCCTTACTGAATACGACATGGCTGCTTTCAACACTGAGCGCGTACTTAGCGTGCACCACTGGAACGACACCCTGTTTTCCTTCACCACGACGCGTGATTCGGCCTTGCGGTTCCACAACGGCCACTTCGTGATGATCGGCCTCGAAGTTGAAGGCAAGCCGCTGCTGCGGGCCTACAGCATCGCCAGCGCCAACTACGAAGAAAACCTCGAATTCCTCAGCATCAAGGTGCAGAACGGCCCGCTCACGTCGCGCCTGCAGCACTTGAAAGAAGGCGACACCATCCTCGTCAGCCGCAAGCCGGTCGGCACCCTGGTCGTCGACGACCTCAAGCCCGGCAAGCATCTGTTCCTGTTCGGCACCGGCACCGGCCTTGCGCCTTTCATGAGCATCATCAAGGACCCGGACGTCTACGAACGCTTCGACAAGGTCATCCTGGTGCACGGCGTGCGGTGGGTCAGCGAGCTGGCCTACGCCAACTACATCGAAAACGAACTGCCGAACAACGAATTCTTCGGCGACATCGTGCGCGACAAGCTGGTCTACTACCCGACCGTGACGCGCGAGCCTTTCCGCAATCAAGGCCGCATCACCGAACTGCTCGAAAACGGCAAGCTGTGCGCCGACATCGGCATACCGCAAATCAACCCGGAAACCGATCGCGCCATGATCTGCGGCAGCCCGCACATGCTGGCTGACATCAGTGCCATGCTCGACAGCCGCGGTTTCGCCGTGTCGCCGGGCGTGGGCCAGCCGGGCGACTACGTCGTCGAGCGCGCCTTCGTGGACAAATAAGCCAAGCTGTTCCGGCCTTCTAGTTAAAAAAAACCCATCGCAAGCGCGATGGGTTTTTTGCTTTGGCACGCCTGGTGTGAATCACTCCGGTTGAATGCCTGCCTTCTTGATGATGTCGCCCCACTTCTTCGATTCCGCCTGCTGGAACTTTGCCAGCTCGTCAGGTGTCGACGACGCTGCGTCCGTGCCGGTTTGCGCGTAGAACTGCTGAGCGGGCTTGGCCTTGGTGGCGTTGACCAGCAATTCGTTCAGGCGCTTGACCACGTCGGGCGGTGTGCCGGCCGGCGCATAGGCGGCAAACCAGTAGCCCATCTCGTAGCCGGGCACGCCAGCCTCGGAAATGGTCGGCACGTCGGGCGCCAGCGGCGAGCGCGCCTGGCCCGTGACGCCCAGCGCGCGCAGCTTGCCGGACTTCACCTGCGGCAAGCCCGTGGCGGTGTCGGTGATCATCATGTCGATCTGGCCGCCCAGCAGGTCGGTGACGGCGAGCGGGTTGCTCTTGTAGGGCACGTGCAGCAGTTGCACGTTGGCCATCTGCTGCAGCAGTTCACCGGCGATGCGGCTGCTGGAACTGCCGCTGCCAAAGCTCAGCTTGCCCGGCGACTGCTTGGCCTGGGCCAGGAAGTCGCCCACCGTCTTGGCGGGCGAACTGGGATTGACGACCATGATCTGCCCGCCCTTGCCCAGCAGCGTGAGAGGCGCGAAATCTTTGACGGGATCGTAGGTCAGCGATTTGTACAGGTGCTCGTTGGCCGCATGCGTGGTGTTGGTGGTGATCAGCACCGTGTAGCCGTCGGGCGTTGCGCGCGCGCCGGCTGCCGCGCCGATCATCGCACTGGCGCCGGGCTTGTTCTCGATGACGACGGCTTGGCCGGTCTGTTCGGTGACGCCCTGGCCGATGGCGCGGCCGATCTGATCGGTGGCGCTGCCGGCAGCGAACGGCACGATGAAGGTGATGGGCTTGGTCGGGAATTGCGCCATGGCCGAAAGGGGCAGGGCGGCGGCCAACAGCAGGGCCAGCCGGCCCTTGGTAGCGATGCGCATGTGTGTCTCCTGTGGTGTTTTTTTATCGGAACTGAAAATCAGGCGGCCGCGGGACGGTCGCCGGGTATGTCTGGCAGACGGCTCGCCAGCCCTTCGCTGACCTCCACCGTCATGTCCAGCAATCTGAAAGACAGGCTCTTGCCGTGCGTGTCGAGATTCAGCGCGTCGTTGACGCCGCCGTCCAGTACGCCCTCCAGCACGAAATTCATTGCGTGCAGCATCGGCAGCGCATAGCGTGTCACACGCTTCGGATGGCGGTACGCGAACCACGCTGCGACACGCGCTTCGGTCACTTGCGCGGCCAGCACGTCGTAGCATTCGGGATCCCAGGCGATGAGGCTCAGGTTGGAGATATCTCCCTTGTCCCCGGAGCGGCTGTGGGCCAGCCGATACAGCGGCACGGCAAGCAAAGTCTGGTTCATGGCGCGATCTCCTCCAGGAAGTTCCAGCCGCTCTTTACGGCTTCGCGGGGAATGGTGCAGGACATCATGTTCAGGCGGGGGCGCAGCGCAGTGCGCACGCCGCCGCCGCCGGCCGGGCCGCAAGTGTAGAGCGCGGTCACTTCGCGCAACACGCGTTCGGCCTGGACGCGATCGGCGTTTTCGGTGGCCAGGCGCAGCCGCACGTCGCGGGCTTGGCTGTTAGGCAGCGCGCGGCGCATCTCGCCCGCGTCATCGCCCAGGATGCTGATCGCGCCGATCAGGTCTGCGCGCATCTTGTAGTCGGCGCCCAGGCGCTTTTGGACGATATCTGCCGCGAGCCGTGCTCGGGCTTCGGCCTGCACACCGGCGTATGAAATCTCCGCTTCAGCGAGCCAGCCGCCGCGATAGCAGACGTTCACCTTCAGTTCGTCGGGCCGGGCGTGACCCGTAATGCCATGGACCGCAACCCGGTTGCCACCCAGTTCGACGACACGCGCCTGGCTCAGGTCCGCAACCACGTCGGGGGTCAGATACCGCGCCGGATCGTGGACTTCGTACAGCAATTGTTCTTTCACAGTGCGCGCGTCTACGGCGCCGCCGGTGCCATCGGCCTTGCCGATCACGAATTCGCCGTCGGCCTGGATTTCGGCGATGGGAAAGCCTGCCGCATGGACGTCCGGCACTTCCTTCAACCCCGGCACGCAGAAATAGCCACCGGTCACCTGCAGCCCGCATTCGAGCATGTGGCCGGCCATGGTGGCACGTCCCAGACGCGGCCAGTCGGCGGGATCCCAGCCGAAGTGCGCCAGCGCCGGCCCCAGCGTCAGCGACGGATCGGCCACGCGGCCGGCAACGACGATCTGCGCGCCGGCGGCCAGCGCCTCGGCGATTTCGGTGGCGCCCAGATAGGCAGTGGCGCTCACGATGTCCAGGCCGTCCAGCGCGGCGCCCAGTCGATTCGCTAGCAGGCCGCGATGCTCGGCGCCGTTCAGCGCGTCGCCATGCACGACAGCGATGCGCGGAGCCGGCAAGCCTTGTTCACGCGCCAGTTCAGCAATACGGCGCGCGGCGGCCGGCGGATTGGCCGCGCCGAAATTGCTGACGATGTTGATGCCGTGGCGCAGGCAGTCGCCCAGGATCGGACCGACCAGTTCGTCCAGCAGGGGTTCATAGCCGCGGTTCGGATCGTCGTTGCGCGCAAGTTGCGCCAGCGCCAGTGTCCGCTCAGCCAGCGTCTCGAAGATCAGTGTGCCGCCGCCTTGGGCGGCCAGGGTGCGGACCACGGCCGCGGCGCCGTCGGTGCGATCGCCGGAGAATCCGGAGGCGCAGCCGATGAGCAAGGGAGATTGAGACATGAGCAGTCCAGGCGCGTTCGAGGGGTTGGGACGACTATAGGCAAGGCACGATCATCCGTAAAATAGAAAAATCGGATTGATTAATACAAGAAAGCCATGAATCTATCGTCCCGCCAACTGCGTGCCTTCGTGGCGCTTGCCGATGAAAGGCACTTCACACGCGCCGCGCAGCGCTGCCACCTGACACAGCCGGCATTCAGCGCGTTGATCCGTTCGCTGGAAGACAGTGCTGGCGTGCGGCTCTTCGATCGCAGCACGCGGCATGTCGAGCTGACTGCCGAAGGCCGCGTGTTGGACGCGACCGCGCGGCGCCTGTTGGCGGACATGGATCTTGCAATGGGTGATTTGCGGGATATGGCGGACCGCCGGCGGGGCAGGGTGACGCTGGCCGCGCTGCCGTCGCTTGCGGCGGGCTGGCTGCCGAATCTGCTGGCGCGCTTCCGGCAAGATCATCCTGGGATCGTGCTGGACTTGCGGGACGCCTTGCTCGATCCGTGCCTGGACATGGTGCAGAGCGGGGTGGCCGATTTTGCCGTGGCCTCGAGGCGGCCTGACATGACCGACTTGGATAGCGAATTCCTGCATGCCGATCGCTACTTTCTGGTGTGCCGCGTGGACCATCCTTTAGCGGACCAGCCGCGCGTGCGGCTGCGCGACGTGCTGCGGCATCCGATCATCCAGCTTGCGCGCGGCAGCAGTGTGCGCAAACATCTGGACGAAGCGCTGGGCGCCGAGGCGCCGCTGCCGGTTTTCGAGGTCGAGCATCTGGCGACCGTCACGGGTCTTGTACGCGCGGGTCTTGGCGTGTCGGTCGTGCCCGCGATGACGCTTTTTCACTTCCGCAGCGCCGATCTGCGCGTCGTCCCTTTGGCGGGTCGCGCCTTGACCCGGCCGCTGTATCTGGTGCGCCGTAAAGGACGCAGCCTGTCCGTGGCCGCGCAGGCGCTGGCCGAACTGCTGATTGCGCATCGAGGCGATATCGGCGGGGCAGGGCATCCGCCGGCTGCGCAGGATCAGTCCTAAACCCTCTTTACGGCGAACCGCTACTTTCGCAAAAGTCTATTGCTGGATAAACTCCGATAGTTGTAGCTTCTATCCGTCACCAGAAGGATTCCGCCCATGAGCAAGCAAATCATTCATACCGATACCGCGCCCGCCGCCGTCGGCCCTTACTCGCAAGCGGTTGCCGTCAGCGGCACCAAGACTGTCTATCTCTCGGGCCAGATCGGCCTGGAGCCTGGCACCGGCGACCTGGTCTCTGAAAACTTCGACGCGCAGGTGCGTCAGGCGTTTGCCAACATGCAGGAAGTCATCAAGGCTGCAGGCGGCACGCTGGAAAACGTGGTCAAGCTCACGCTGTTCCTGACCGACCTGGGCAAGTTCACCGCGGCCAACGCCATCATGGCCGAGATCATCCCCCAGCCGTTCCCGGCGCGCTCCACGATCGGTGTGGCCAGCCTGCCGAAGGGGGCCCAGTTCGAAGTCGAAGCCATCATGGTCCTGTAAGGCGCACCCGGACGTTTCATTTCAGGGGTTCGTTCCTACATGCCGGCCGCAGCCGTGGCCTCCAAGCGTACCGGCGCCGACAAGAACGGCGCCGGCAAACCGATGACGGATACGGAGCGCAAGCTTCGTAACCTGGGTTTGGTGCTGCCCGAGGACTTCGTGCTGCATCTGCCGCTGCGCTACGAAGACGAAACACGCGTCATCCCGATCAGCTCGCTGCGCCCCGGCTTTGCCGGCCAGGTCGAAGGCGAGATCACCAAATCCGAAGTCCTGTACCGGCCGCGCCGCCAGCTCACCGCCACGTTGGCGGACGACAGCGGCGAACTGCAATTGCGCTGGCTGAACTTCTACCCCAGCCAGCAGAAACAAGTGACCGTGGGCAAGCGCCTGCGCGCCCGCGGCGAAGTGCGCGGCGGACTGTTCGGCCGCGAGATGGTGCATCCGCGGCTGACCAATGCGGATTCGCCGCTGCCGACTGCTCTCACCCCCGTTTATCCCACTACCGAAGGGCTGCCTCAGCCGGCCTTGCGGCGCGCCATTGCACAGGCGCTGAACACTGCTGACCTATCCGACACGCTGCCCGACGAGGCTCGCGCGCGCTACGACCTGCCGCCGTTCGAGCCCGCCATTCGCGCGCTGCACACGCCCGCGCAGGGCGAATCCGAACAGGCCTTGATGGATCGCGTGCATCCCGCATGGCGCCGCATCAAATTCGACGAGCTGCTTGCGCAGCAGCTCTCGCTCGCCGCCGCGCGTGCGGCACGCCGCATCAAGGAAGCCGAATCGCTGCCGGTGCAGAACGGCGCAGGCGGGCTGGTCGCACGGCTGTACGAAACACTGCCGTTCAAGCTGACTGGCGCGCAGCAGCGCGTCGTGGAGGAAATCTCGGCGGATCTGGCCAAGCCGTATCCCATGCACCGGCTGTTGCAGGGCGACGTGGGCAGCGGCAAGACCGTCGTGGCGGCCATCGCGGCGGCGCAGGCCATCGCGGGCGGGGCGCAGGTGGCGCTGATGGCGCCCACGGAAATCCTGGCCGAGCAGCACTTTCGCAAGCTGGTGTCCTGGCTTTCCCCCCTGGGCGTGAACGTCGCGTGGTTGAGCGGCAGCCTGACCGCGAAGGCGCGGCGCGAAGCCGCGGCCGCCGCTGCCGATGGCAGCGTGCAGCTTGTGGTCGGCACGCAGGCGCTGATCCAGGATCACGTCGAGTTCCACCGGCTGGGCCTGTCTATCGTCGACGAACAACATCGCTTTGGCGTCGGCCAGCGCCTTGCGCTGACGCGCAAGGGCGAAACCGTGCGCGGCCGCATCGTGCCGCATCAGCTCAACATGAGCGCCACGCCCATTCCGCGCACGCTCGCCATGACTTTTTTCGCCGATCTGGACGTATCGGTGATCGACGAACTGCCGCCCGGACGCAGCCCCGTGGTGACCAAGCTGGTCTCCGACGCGCGGCGCGAAGAGGTCATCGCCCATATCGCGCAGGCCGCGCGCGGCGGCCAGCAGGCTTATTGGGTCTGTCCGCTGGTTGAGGAAAGCGAAGCCCTCGAATTGCAAACCGCCGTCGACACCTACGAAGGCATGCGGACCGATCTGCCGGACCTGCGGATCGGATTGGTGCACGGCCGCCTGCCGCAGGCCGAGAAGGCCTCCGTGATGCAGGCCTTCCGCGACGGCGAAATCGACCTGCTCGTCGCCACGACCGTCATTGAAGTTGGCGTGGACGTGCCGAACGCGTCGCTGATGGTGATTGAACACGCCGAGCGCTTCGGCCTTGCCCAGCTTCACCAGTTGCGCGGGCGCGTGGGGCGGGGCACGGCCGAGTCCGTTTGCGTGCTGCTCTACCAGACGCCGCTTTCGCAGGTTGCGCGTGAACGGCTGCGCGCCATGTTCGAAACGTCCGACGGCTTCGAGATCGCCCGGCGCGACCTGGAACAGCGCGGCCCCGGCGAATTCCTGGGCACACGTCAGTCGGGCATGGCGCTCCTGCGCTTTGCCGACCTGGAGACCGACGCCGCGATCGCCGAGGACGCGCGCGACGCTGCCGTGTGGTTGCGCGCCGAACATCCCGCCGTCGTCGAGGCCCATCTGGCCCGCTGGATGCGTGGCCGCGAAGACTTCCTGCGCACCTGACATGCGGCCCATCCACTCTCTTGAATCCTCAAGCGCCGGCCACCGGGCCGGCGCGTAACCCCGGGGGGCGTAGTCCACCATGACTCTCACCGAACTCAAGTACATCGTCGCCGTCGCCCGCGAGCGGCACTTTGGCCGCGCGGCCGAGGCCTGTTTCGTCAGCCAGCCGACGCTGTCCGTGGCCATCCGCAAGCTGGAGGACGAACTGGGCGTGACCCTGTTCGAACGCGGCGGCTCCGAAGTCGGGGTGACGCCCATCGGCCAGCGCATCGTCGCGCAGGCGCAGAAGGTGCTCGAGGAAAGCGCCAGCATCAAGGAGATCGCCCGGCAGGGCCACGATCCGCTGGCCGGCCCGCTACGCGTTGGCGTCATCCACACGATCGGCCCATACTTGCTGCCCAAGCTGGTGCCCGTGCAGATCGGCCGCACGCCCCAGATGCCGCTGCTGCTGCAGGAAAACTTCACCGTCCGTCTCGTTGAACTGCTCCGCCAAGGCGAGATCGACTGCGCCATCATGGCTTTGCCGCTGCCCGAAGCCGGCCTGGTTATGCAGCCGCTCTACGACGAGCCCTTCGTGGTGGCGGTGCCCAACGACCATGAACTGGCCCAGCGCAAGTCCATCGACGCCCAGGACCTAAAACAGCAGACCATGCTGCTGCTGGGCAGTGGCCATTGCTTCCGCGATCAGGTGCTTGAAGTCTGTCCTGAGCTGTCGCGCTTTTCGGCCGCCAGCGATGGCATCCAGCGCACCTTCGAAGGCTCCTCGCTCGAAACCATCCGCCACATGGTCGCGGCCGGCATCGGCGTCACCGTGCTTCCGGTCACCGCCGTCCCTGAGAACCCGCCCTCCAACAGTCTGTTGCGCTATCTGCCGTTCGAAGGCCATGTGCCCGAGCGCCGCGTCGTCCTTGCATGGCGGCGCAGCTTTCCGCGCCTGGCGGCAATCGAAGCGCTGGCGCAGGCCGTCTATGAATGTGAGCTGCCGGGCGTGAAGATGCTGGCCGGCGAAGCGGCGGCCGTGCAGGATTGAACGCTAAACCGCGGCCAATGGCCGGCGCGGTTTTGCGTGGGCGTCCTTGCGTAAGGCGCGCCCTTTGAACCGCGTCAATTGGTCGCAGCCCATCGTGAGAACAGCGCCTCCACAACGCCTGTTCTGTCGTGTTTGCAGTGGTATTCTTATTTCCGCCTTTTTCCATAGGAGCTAGCAATGGCCAAGTCCACCAAGAAGACCTCGAGCGTTCCGCGCATCAACATCGGTATTTCGGACAAGGACCGCGCCGCGGTTACCGGCGAACTGTCCAAGTTGCTGGCCGACTCGTACACGCTGTACCTGATGACGCACAACTTCCACTGGAACGTCACGGGGCCCATGTTCAACACGCTGCATCAGATGTTCATGACGCAGTACACCGAAGAATGGAACGCGCTGGACAGCATCGCCGAGCGTATCCGCGCGCTGGGCCACTATGCCCCGGGCACGTATCGCGAATACGCCAAGCTGTCGTCCATCTCTGAACCGGAAACCGTGCCGGACGCGCTGGAAATGGTGCGCCTGCTGGTGGACGGCAACGAATCGGTCGCCAAGACCGCGCGCGCTGCTTTCGAAAAAGCCGACGCCGCCAACGACCAGCCCACGGCCGACCTGCTGACTCAGCGTCTGGACGTGCATGAAAAGAACGCGTGGATGCTGCGCAGCCTGCTGCAGTAAACAGTACGGCCCGCTCTCTTCAGGGAAGGCGGCCGATTCCACAGGCTCAAATTGAATGGCCGTCCGGATGGGCGGCCATTTTTTTTACGGCGGGAACGTCGCCTACAAGTCGTACACCGGAACCGGCGGAATGCGTTTGGCCGGCGGCGGAATTCGCCACGAAGCTCGGCGGCGCAGCGCGCCCAGCAGTTTGAGCCCCTGCGGCCAGTCGTCCAGGCCGCTTTCCGCGTTGATATGGCCTGCGCCGGGCAGGACGACGACACGGCTTCCCCAGTCCGCCGCGAAGATGCGCGCGCGTTCCAGCGCGCAATAGGGATCGTTGTCGCTGGCAACCACCACGCTCTGGAAGGGCAGCGGCTGGCGCGCAATTGGCGCGAAGCCGCGCAGGCAATCGGGCATGTCGGCGCGTTCGACGTCGGCGGGCGCGACCAGCAGCGCGCCGGCGACCTTGGCGCGCAAGGGCACGGGCAGGGCGGCGCTGATCAGGCAGCCGAGGCTGTGCGCGACGAGCAGGACCGGGCTGCGGGCTTCATCGACCTCGGCGGTCAGACGGGATATCCAATCGGCCGCGCGGGGATTTTCCCAGTCGTGCTGCTCGATGCGCCGGGCGTTGGGCAACAGGGCCTGCCACCGGGACTGCCAGTGGTCGGGGCCGGAGTTTTTCCAGCCCGGGACGATTATCGGTTGGAGTCTCATGCGGCACATGATGCCGCCGCCGTTTAGTAACTCAAACGAATTAATGGTCTTTTGCATATACGGCGTTCGGAATAAGGCCGGCGGTGCGAATCATGCCGCGGTGCAATAAAAAAACCCCGGAAAACCCTGCGCCAACCGGCCCAAAAGCCGCGAAATTTCAGTGTATGCTTGCCGGGCAAATGCACCGCCAACGGGCATGACATCTACGTTTCCGGCCGTCAGCCCGTTGATGGATCAACGATTAAAAGTCATTCGAGGAGTCCACTCATGAAGCCAGTTTTCCGTCTGACCCCGGTTATCGCAGCGCTGGGCGTCGCCGCTGGTTTGACGTTTGGCGCGGCCGCGCACGCGCAGACCATCAAGATCGGCGTCGTCGGCCCCACCACCGGCGCGGTCACGCAGTATGGCGATATGGTCCGTGAAGGGGTCGATACCGCAGTTGAGCGCATCAACGCCGCCGGCGGCATCAATGGCAAGAAGCTGGAAACCGTGGTCATCGACGACGGCTGCGAACCCAAGCAGGGTCCCAACGCCGCCAACCGCGTCGTCAACAGCAAGATCGGTTTTGTCGTGGGCCACGTGTGCTCGGGCGCCACCATCGCCGCGGCCGACATCTACAACAACGAAGGCGTGGTCATGGTCACCCCGTCGGCCACGTCGCCGGCGCTGACCGACGGCAAGAACTACGAGTTCATCTTCCGCACCATCGGCCGTGACGACCAGCAAGGTCCCGCCGCCGCCAAGTTCATCCTCGACAGGATCAAGCCGAAGAAGGTCGCCGTGCTGCACGACAAGCAGTCGTACGGCCAGGGCATCGCCACTGCGGTCAAGAACGACCTGGAAAAGGGCGGCGTGGCCGTCGCCGTGTTCGAAGGCATCAATGCCGGCGACAGCGACTATTCGGCAGTCATCACCAAGCTCAAGAGCCAGGGCGTGGATTTCGTCTACTACGGCGGCTACCACCCCGAAATGGGCCTGCTGCTGCGCCAGGCGGCCGAGCAGGGCGTGAAGGCCAAGTGGATGGGTCCGGAAGGCACGGGCAACCCGGACATCAACGCCATCGCGGGCGACGCCGTCGAAGGCATGCTGCTGACGCTGCCGGCCGACTTCACGCAGAACGCCGCCAATGCCGACATCGTCAAGGCGTTCGAAGCCAAGAAGCGCAACCCCAGCGGCGCGTTCCAGATGACCGCCTACGCCGCCACGCAAGTCATCGCGGACGGCATCAAAGGCGCGGGCTCGGACGATCCCACCAAGGTCGCCAAGTACCTGCACGCCAATTCCTTCGACACGCCGATCGGCAAGGTGTCATGGAACAAGCAGGGTGACCTGACGAACTTCCAGTTCGACGTGTTCACCTGGCACAAGGACGGCTCCAAGACCGTCTACAAGTAAATCGCCGGACGGCGGGCCGATTCCGGCTCGCTTCACGCGAACGAACGGCGGCGCGGGTCGGGTGCAGTGCACCCGGCCACACGCATCAGGCGCTGCAAAAGAGAACCGGGCCGCAAGCGATCAGCTTGTGGCCCGGTTTGTTTTTGCAGGGCGCAGGGCAGGGGGGGCTGACGCCCCGCCGCTTTACAGGCCCTGGACGCGGCGGCCGGTGTCGGCCTCGAACCAGTGCAGGGGATGGCGGCCGTCCGGGCCCACGTTGACCTGCATGCCGACCTTGGCGGACGACTCGGAAAGCTGGCGCGTCGTGCAGCGCACGACCAGCGTGCTCTTGCCGCAGCGGGCGTGCACGAGTTGCTCGGAACCCAACGTCTCGACCATTTCGACTTCGGCGGGAATGCCCTGGGTGTTCAGCAGCATGTGCTCGGGGCGCATGCCCATGATGATCTTGCGGCCGCGGACCTGCGAGGGAACCTGCAGCGGCGAGATCTCAAGCTGGTTGCCGTCGGCGGTCTGCACCGTGCCGTCGCCAGCCACCTGGACCTCCATCAGGTTCATCGGGGGCGAGCCGATGAAGCCGGCAACGAACGTCGAGGCGGGCTTTTCAAACACTTCCATCGGAGTGCCGATCTGCTCCGGAACGCCCTGATACATGACGATCATGCGGTGGGCCAGCGTCATGGCCTCGACCTGATCGTGCGTCACGTACAGGCTGGTAGTGCCCAGGCGGCGATGCAGCTTCATGATTTCCAGACGCATCGCCACGCGCAGCTTGGCGTCCAGGTTGGACAGCGGCTCGTCGAACAGGAACACCTTGGGTTCACGCACAATGGCGCGGCCCATCGCGACGCGCTGGCGCTGGCCGCCCGAAAGCGCGCGCGGACGGCGGTCCAGCAGGTGACCCAGTTCCAGGATCTGCGCGGCGATGTCGACGCGCTTCTTGATCTCGTCCTTGGAGAATTTGCGGATCTTCAAGCCATAGGCCATGTTCTCGAACACGGTCATGTGCGGGTAGAGCGCGTAGTTCTGGAACACCATGGCGATGTCGCGCTCGGCGGGTTCCAGGTTGTTGACGACCTTGTCGTCGATGACGATGTCGCCGCTGGTCACGGTTTCCAGGCCGGCGACCATGCGCATCAGCGTGGATTTGCCGCAGCCCGACGGGCCGACGATGACGATGAATTCACCGTCCTTGACGTCCATGTCGATGCCATGGATGACCGGCACGTTGCCGGCATAGGTTTTCTTGACGTTGCGGAAGCTGAGAGTAGCCATGAGATATTCGTGTTCGAAGTCGTTTTCGGTAGGCGAGGGATGGGCGCGATCACTTTTCAGTGTCGACCAGACCCTTGACGAACCATTTCTGCATCAGGATGACGACCAGCGCCGGCGGGATCATCGCGAGCATGGCGGTGGCCATGGTGATGTTCCATTCGGTCACGCTGTCGCCGCCGCTGATCATCCGCTTGATGCCGATGACGACGGGGTACATGTCTTCCTGCGTGGTGACCAGCAGGGGCCACAGGTATTGGTTCCAGCCGTAGATGAACTGGATCACGAACAGCGCGGCGATGCTGGTCTTGGACAAGGGCAGCAGCACATCAAAGAAGAAGCGCACAGGACCGGCGCCGTCGATGCGTGCAGCCTCGATCAGTTCGTCCGGCACCGTCAGGAAGAACTGGCGGAACAGGAACGTGGCCGTGGCGGAAGCGATCAGCGGCAAAGTCAGGCCCGCATAGCTGTTGAGCAGGCCCAGATCGGCCACGACCTTGTAGGTGGGGGCGATGCGGACTTCGACCGGCAGCATGAGCGTGACGAAGATCATCCAGAAAAAGAACATGCGGCCCGGAAAGCGGAAGTACACGACCGCAAAAGCCGACAGCAGCGAGATCGCGATCTTGCCGATCGAGATCGCCAGCGCCATGATCAGGCTCACGTACATCATGCGGCCGACGGGCGCGCCCGACGAGCCGCCTGACGAACCGCCAAAAAGCGCCTGCATGTAGTTGTCCACGAAATGCGGACCGGGAATCAGGGACATCGGCGCCTGAGCCACTTCCTGCGCGGTCTGGGTGGACGCGACGAAAGTGACGTAAAGCGGAAATGCCACCATCGCCACGCCGCAAAGCAGAATGACGTGGGCCAGAATATCCAGCCAGGGACGGCGTTCAACCATTGTTATCAGCCTCGGACAAAATCAATACTGCACTTTGCGGTCGACGTACCGGAACTGTACGACCGTCAAGGCAACCACAATGAACATCAGGACGACGGACTGGGCGGCGGACGAACCGAGGTCCAGACCGCGGAAGCCGTCGCTGTACACCTTGTAGACCAGGATCGAGGTCGCCGTGCCCGGGCCGCCTTGCGTCGTCGTGTCGATCACGGCAAACGTGTCAAAGAAGGCGTAGATGATGTTGACCACCAGCAGGAAGAACGTGGTGGGCGACAGCAGCGGGAAGACGATGGTCCAGAAGCGGCGCGCGGGGCTGGCGCCGTCGATCGCGGCGGCTTCGATGAGCGAACGCGGAATCGATTGCAGACCGGCCAGGAAGAACAGGAAGTTGTAGGACACCTGCTTCCAGACGGCCGCGATGATCACCAGGGTCATCGCCTGATTGCCGTCCAGGCGGGGGTTCCAGTCCACGCCCGACTTGCGCAAGGCAACGGCCAGGATGCCGACCGACGGCGAGAACAGGAACAGCCACAGCACGCCGACGACGGCGGGCGCCACGGCATACGGCCAGATGAGCAGGGTCTTGTAGAGCCCGGCGCCGCGGATCACGCGGTCGGCCATCACGGCCAGCACCAGCGACACGCCAAGGCCAACACCGGCCACCAGCACCGAAAACACGGCGGTGACGCGGAAGGAATCCAGGTAGCTCTGTTGCGAGAACAGATCCATGAAGTTGTCCAGGCCGACGAACTGCGAGGACAGACCGAAGGGATCTTCCAGGCGCATGGACTGCCACATGGCTTGTCCGGCGGGCAGGAAGAAGAACACCACGGTAATGATCAGCTGCGGCAGGAGCAGCAGATAGGGCAAGGTCTTGTGCCCGAATACAACGCGTTTTTCCATAGGGGGAACCCAAGGTACAGAAAAGCGGCGGTTGAAATAACCGCCGCCTGAAACCGCCAGCGCGCATGTCGCGTGTGGCGCCCGGAGCCCGAAAGCACCGGCACTCATAAAAAGCACGATAGGCTTAAAGCCCCTGAAAAACCAGGGCTTTAAGCCTCGTATGTCCTTGTCGCAACATGGAAAATTCCGATTGACAAGGCAGTGGTCAGGTCGCGCGAAAGGGCGTTACTTTACACTCTTCTCGAACTTTTCCAGCAGCTCGTTGCCGCGCTTGACGATGTTCTCGGCGCCGTCCTTGGGAGCAACCTTGCCCGAGACGATGCGTTCGATTTCAGCGTCCTCGATCTCGCGGATCTGGGGCAGGAAGCCAAGGCGCAGGCCGCGCGATTGGGCGGTGGTTTCGACGTTGAGTTGCTTGACGCCGACTTCGGTGCCCGGGTTCTTGTCGTAGAAGCCTTCCTTCTTGGTCAGCTCGTAGGCGGCCTTGGTGACGGGCACGTAGCCGGTCTGCTGGTGCCAGCGGGCGGCGATTTCGGGGCTGGCCAGGAACTTGAAGAACGCGGTCACGCCCTTGTAGGTTTCGGGCTTCTTGTTGGCAAAGACCCACAGCGAGGCGCCGCCGATGATGGTGTTCTGCGGCGCGCCTTGCACGTCGGCGTAGTAGGGCAGCGTCGAGGTGCCGAATTCGAACTTGGCGTTCTTGGCGATGTTGGCGCGCAGGCCGGACGAACCGGTGATCATGGCGCACTTGCCGCTGATGAACAGCGAGTTCGGCTCGTCGCCGCGGCCGCCGTACATGAAGATGCCTTCCTTGCCGAGCTTGGCCAGGTTTTCCAGGTGACGCACGTGCAGCGGGGTGTTGATGGCGATGCGCGCATCCAGGCCGCCGAAACCGTTGTCCTTGGTGGCGTACGGCACGTTGTGCCAGGCCGAGAAGGTCTCGAGCTGGGTCCACGACGGCCACGACGTGGTGTAGCCGCATTCCTGGCCAGCGGCCTTCAGCTTCTGGCCGGCGGCGGCCAGTTCTTCCCAGGTCTTGGGAGGATTGTCGGCGTCCAGGCCAGCCTTCTTGAAGGCGTCCTTGTTGTAGTAGAAGACGACGGTCGAGCTGTTGAACGGCATCGACACCAGCTTGCCGTCGGCCGACGAGTAGTAACCGGCCACGGCGCCAATGAATTCCTTGGGATCGATCGGGTTGCCGGCTTCTTCGGACATCTGTTGCACCGGCTTGATGGCGCCCTTGGCGTACATCATGGTGGCGGTGCCGACTTCGAAGACCTGCAGGATGTCCGGCGCGTTGCCGGCGCGGAACGCGGCGATGCCGGCGTTCATGGATTCACCGTAGTTGCCCTTGTAGATGGCCTTGACCTGGTAGTCGGGGTTCTGCTTGTTGAATTCCTCGACCAGGCCATTGACGCGGTCGCCCAGGGCGCCTTCCATCGAATGCCAGAACTGGATCTCGGTGGCTGCTTGCGCGGAAGCGCCGGCGAAAGCCGTCATGATGGCGGCAAAGGTCAGTGCAATACGATGGGATCGCATAAAGGGTTCTCCAGTTGGGCGTGTTGCGCACGGGTTGTCCGGGCGCATGAAACACGACACCTTATGAATTGTTTGTGACAAAACCGTGACTTTCACATCACTACAAACGCCTGTCAAATTGCGCGTTTCAGGCGCGAACGAACATTTGTCCCCCGTTTAGCGCAGGGAGTGCAGCGATTACAATCGCGGCCTATGGAAAACGAACTTTCGATTGCGTTCATCGGCCGTACCCGCGCCATGGCTGCGCGCGCCTCGCGCGCGGGTGCCAAAGTATGCGCCGTCAGTGGCGTTCATGTCATTGACATAAACGAGGAAGATGCCCGCGCCGCGCGGGCCGGCGAGACGAGTGCCGAGGGGGACTCGGGCGAGGTCCGGACGCTGGTCGGCCGCCTGTTCGCGGCCGAGACACGGAACATGCAAGGTGTTGTGGCTTGGACACGTCAGTGGCGCTGCGGCAACGCGCGGTTGACGCGCAGCGCGTCCGATGCCTGGGCGCGCGGTTGGGCCGGGGCGGGCGTCAAATGAAGCCGTCCGCCGCACGCTTTCCTGCGATGACCCGCCTGCAATTCGGCATATCGGTGCTGTGCATGCTGGCCGTCGTGGTCGGCTCCAACATCTTGGTCCAGGTGCCGCTCAATGACTGGCTGACATGGGGCGGGCTGTCCTATCCGGTGGCGTTTCTGGTCACCGACGTGCTCAACCGCCGTTTCGGCCCGGCCGCCGCCCGGCGTGTGGTGTGGTTTGGCTTTGCCGCCGCCTTGGCCGTGTCGGTATGGGTGGCGTCGCCGCGGATCGCGCTCGCTTCGGGTTTGGCTTATATCTGCGCGCAGCTCGTCGACATCCAGGTGTTCGACCGCCTGCGCGACCAGCGCTGGTGGCGGGCGCCGCTGTTGTCCGGCGTGCTGGGCGCCATATTGGATACGGCGGTGTTCTTCAGTGTGGCATTCGCCGCCAGCGGTGCGCCTTGGGTGACGTGGATGCTGGGCGACCTGGCGATCAAGCTGGTCGTCAATATCAGCATGCTGGCGCCGTTCCGTGCCCTGATGTGGAATCTGGCAAAGCCCGCGAACGCCTAGACGAAATCCAACCCGCCTGCGCGGCGCAATGCATGCGCGCGTCCGATGCTGATTTCAGCCGGACGCGCGTTTTTCATTAATGTGCCGGACATTATCTGAGCGGCATTTGGGCAGCATCCAGTAAGTCCGGCGTAAGCACTGTATTTAAATGCGAGCTTAAACGCCGTATTAATGCCTTTTCATATAAATGGACCAACCACAAATCCCAGGGAAGCGCCAGCAGGCAACACAGTCGAAATTGCGATTTATCCAACGAATTCACGGCACTACGCGCACTATCCGTCACGAATAAAAGCCTTGCGTGAAATATTGGGGATTACACGCAGTGACAGTATGACGGCTTGCTTTCAGAATACCGCCCACACCGTGTTTTTGCCCAAGAAGCCGGCGACGGGCAATGCGGACGTAGGGGTACTCTCCCGATAAACCGTGTTGGACAGAGCCGCTCAAAACCTCGCTGGAGAACTCCGCATGAAGTTTCTGAATCGCCTTACCCCGGTAGCCATGGCGCTTGGGGCACTTGCCTTGGCTGGCGCCGCGCACGCCGCCGACACGATCAAGATCGGCATTCCCCAGCCCATGACCGGTCCCAACACCCAATACGGCGACCAGATCCAGGCCGGCGCACTGACCGCCATCGAGACCATCAACGCCAAGGGCGGCGTCAAGGGCAAGAAGCTCGAGCCGATCCTGATCGACGACGGCTGCGAACCCAAACAGGCCGTGCCCGCCGCCAACCGCGTGGTCAACTCCGGCGCCAAGTTCGCCGTGGCCCATGCGTGCTCGGGCGTCACGGTCGCCGCCGTGAAGGTCTACGAGGAAGAGGGCATCGTCGGCATTACCCCGGGCGCCACGTCGCCGCTGGTCACCGACACGATCAAGCCGCACTTCTTCTTCCGCACGATCGGCCGCGACGACCAGCAGGGTCCGTACGCCGCCGGCTACATCGCCAAGACCTTGAAGCCGCAGAAGGTTGCCGTGCTGCACGATAAGCAGACCTACGGCTCGGGCGTGGCCACGCAGGTCAAGGACGCGCTGGCCAAGGAAAAGGTCAACGTCGCGCTGTTTGAAGGCATCAACGTCGGCGACAGCGACTACTCGGCCATCATCACCAAGCTGAAGTCCTCGGGCGTGGACCTGGTCTACTTCGGCGGCTATCACCCCGAGCTGGGCCTGCTGCTGCGCCAGGCGCGTGAACAGGGCCTGAAGGTCCAGTTCATGGGTCCGGAAGGCACGGCCAACCAGGATCTGGTGGCGATCGCCGGTCCGGCCATCGACGGCCTGCTGGTCACGCTGCCCGCCGACTTCACCAAGCTGCCGGGCAACGAAAGCATCGTCAAGGCCTTCAAGGACGCCAAGCGCGATCCGGACGGCGCCTTCCAGATGCCGGCCTACGCCGCGGTCCAGATCCTGGCGGACAGCATCAACGCGGTCGGCGAAGATCCGGCCAAGGTCGCTGACTACATGCACAAGACCACGTTCAACACGGGCATCGGCAAGGTCGAATACGATGCCAAGGGCGATCTGAAGGACTTTGAGTTCGCCGTCTATAAGTGGGACAAGGACGGAAAGAAGACCCAGCTGTAAACTCGCGATCCCGCCGGCGTGTTGCCGGCGTGTAGGGCCTGCTGTCTCCGTCTTGCCGTAATCCGCGTAGCGATGCGCCAAAAGCGCTGTGCGGCCGGCAAGGCGGCGCCGGCAGGCCCTTATAAAATACGCCCAGGTTTCCGGCTCCGGGTCTCACTACCGGAGCCGGAACTATTTGGAGCAATGGAATCATGTCCGACCTCATACCCCAACTTACCCAGCAATTCTTCAACGGATTGTCCCTGGGAGCGATCTATGCGCTGATTGCCATCGGCTACACAATGGTCTACGGCATCATCGGTATGATCAATTTCGCCCACGGCGAAATCTATATGATCGGCGCCTATGTGGGCCTGGTCACCTTGACGGCGATTGGCACCAACAGCGGATTGCCGACCCCGTTCATCATCGCGGCCATGCTGCTCGTGGCCATCACGGTAACCGGCATCTACGGTTTTTCGGTCGAACGCGTGGCGTATCGGCCGGTGCGCGGCAGCCCCCGTCTGGTGGCGCTGATCTCCGCCATCGGTATGTCCATCTTCCTGCAGAACTGGGTGGCCCTCGGTCAGGGCGCGCGCGACATGGCCGTGCCCTCGCTGGTGTCTGGCGCCATGCAGTTCCACATGGGCTCGGACTTCGATGTGACGGTGCCGTACTCGCGCCTCATGATCATCGTGGTGACGGTGGTGCTGATGATCGCGCTGACGCTGTTCATCAAGTATTCCCGCATGGGCCGCGCATCGCGCGCCTGCTCGCAGGACATGCACATGGCCAACCTGCTGGGCATCGACACCAACCGCGTGATCTCGTTCACGTTCGTGATGGGTGCGATCCTGGCGGCGGTCGGTGGCGTGCTGATCGCCATCACCATCGGCAAACTCAATCCCTTCATCGGCTTCCTGGCCGGCATCAAGGCCTTCACGGCCGCGGTGCTGGGCGGCATCGGCAGCATCCCCGGCGCCATGCTGGGCGGTGTGTTGCTGGGCCTGGCCGAAACCTTTGCGGCTGCCTACATATCGTCGCAGTACAAGGACATCGTGGCGTTCTCGCTGCTGGTCCTGATTCTGCTGTTCCGTCCCACCGGGCTGCTGGGCAAACCTGAGGTGGAAAAAGTCTGATGTCGACCAACAATCTCAAAAACGCCACGATGGCGGCCGTGCTGACGGCGGTCATCGTCACCCCGGTCTTCGGTCTGCAGCTCATCCGCCAGGGCGCGCGCACGTCGATGGAGTCGAACTGGTCGCTGGTGGCGCTGGCCGCGGCGGTGGTGTTCGTGTTCCAGCTGCTGCGGCCGTGGCTTGCCATGCCGTTCAAAAAGTTGAAGACCAGCTTGCCGACGCTGTCATCGGCGCCGGCCCGCAACCACAAGCCGCTTATGTTCTTGCTGCTTGCCATTGCGGTGATCTGGCCGTTCTTCGCGGGCCGCAGTTCGGTGGACATCGCCACGCTGGTGCTGATCTACGTGATGCTGGGCCTGGGCCTGAACATCGTGGTCGGCTTTGCCGGGCTGCTGGATCTGGGCTTCGTGGGCTTTTACGCCGTCGGCGCCTATACCTACGCGTTGCTCTATCACTGGGGCGGCTGGAGCTTCTGGGAAGCGCTGCCGTTTGCCGGCGCGATGTCGGCGCTGTTCGGCTTCGTGCTGGGCTTTCCGGTGCTGCGGCTGCGCGGCGACTACCTGGCCATCGTGACGCTGGGCTTCGGTGAAATCATCCGCCTGCTGCTAATCAACCTGAACCAGGTCACCGGCGGTCCGGACGGCATTTCCGGGATTCCCAAGCCCACGTTCTTCGGCCTGGAAATGACGCGCCGTCCCAGCACCGAGGGCGGCACGACGTTCCATGAGTTCTTCGGGCTGACGTTCCAGAACCAGGACATGGTGATCTACCTGTACATGATGGCGCTGCTGCTTGCGCTGGTGACGCTGTTCGTGTCCACGCGCCTGATCCGCATGCCGGTCGGCCGCGCCTGGGAGGCGCTGCGCGAAGACGAGATCGCCTGCCGTTCGCTGGGCCTGAATCCCACCCGCATCAAGCTGTCCGCGTTCACGCTGGGCGCCATGTTTGCCGGCTTTGGCGGCGCGTTCTTCGCGGCGCGCCAGGGCATGGTGAATCCGGAGTCCTTCACGTTCATCGAGTCCGCGCTGATCCTGGCCATCGTGGTGCTGGGCGGCATGGGTTCGCAAGTCGGTGTGATCCTCGCTGCCATCCTGCTGACCGTGCTGCCCGAACTGGCGCGCGAGTTCGCCGAGTACCGGATGCTGATGTTCGGTCTGGTGATGGTATTGATGATGATGTGGCGTCCGCAGGGGTTGTTGCCCATGAAGCGTCCCCACGTGGAGCTGGCTAAATGAGCGAGGCATTGCTGAAAGTTTCCGGCCTGACCATGCGGTTCGGCGGCCTCCTGGCCGTCGACAGCGTGGGTTTCGAGGTCATGTCCGACGAGGTCTTTGCCATCATCGGCCCAAACGGGGCGGGCAAGACCACCGTGTTCAACTGCGTGGGCGGCTTTTACGCGCCGACCGCCGGCGAGATCATCATGGACGGCAAGCCCATCACGGGTCTTGCCAGCCACAAGGTGGCGCGCCATGGGCTCGTGCGCACGTTCCAGAACGTGCGCCTGTTCAAGCAGCTGACGGTGCTGGAAAACCTGCTGGTCGCGCAGCATACGCAGGTGGAATCCCGCCTGCTTCCCGGCCTGCTCAAGACCCGTGGCTACCGCCAATCTGAATCCGAAGCGCTGTCGCGCGCGGCGCAGTGGCTGGATTTCATGGGCCTGCGCGAGTTCGCCAATCGGGAAGCCGGCAATCTGGCCTATGGCCACCAGCGGCGCCTGGAGATCGCGCGCTGCATGATCACCAAGCCGCGCCTGCTGATGCTGGACGAGCCCGCAGCCGGCCTGAATCCTCAGGAAAAGCGCGATCTGCAATCGCTCATCGACCAGCTTCGCCGCGAATTCGGCGTGGCCGTGCTGCTGATCGAGCACGACATGAGCCTGATCATGGGCATTTCGGACCGCATTCTGGTCATGGAACACGGCAAGCCCATCACGACCGGCACCCCCGAGCAGGTGCGCAACGACGAGCGCGTCATCAAGGCGTACCTGGGGGAGGAATGATGCTGAAGCTGGAAAACATACACACGTACTATGGCGCCATCCAGGCGTTGAACGGCGTGTCGGTGGACGTCAACCAGGGCGAGATCGTCACGCTGATCGGCGCCAACGGCGCGGGCAAGACGACGCTGCTGATGACCGTTTGCGGCAACCCCCGGGCGCGCGAAGGCAAGATCACGTTCGAAGGCGAGGACATCACGAACAAGGACACGCACCACATCATGCGCAGTGGCATCGCCATTTCGCCTGAAGGGCGGCGCGTGTTCAAGGACCTGACGGTCGCCGAGAACCTGATGATGGGCGGCTTCTTTTCGAAGCGCGACGAGATCGAGGCGGGCATCGACCACGTCTACGGGCTGTTTCCGCGCTTGAAGGAACGCGCCAGCCAGCGCGCCGGCCTGATGTCGGGCGGCGAACAGCAGATGCTGGCTATCGGCCGCGCGCTGATGACCCGGCCGCGCCTCTTGCTGCTGGACGAACCGACGCTGGGCCTGGCCCCGCTGGTGATCGCCCAGATCTTCGACATCATCCGCGAGATCCGGGAGCAGGGCGTGACCGTGTTCCTGGTCGAGCAGAATGCCAACAAGGCGCTGGGCGTGGCGGACCGCGGTTACGTGCTGGAAAACGGCCGCGTGGTCCTGCAGGACACCGGCGCCAATCTGCTGGTCAACGACAAGGTCCGCAAGGCGTACCTGGGCGGTTGACCTCTTCCCCGCGAAGGAAGTGGGCGCATCGAAAGATGCGCCCTTTTTTTTAAGCGGCGATGCGTTCGGCCGGCTGGTCGGCCTGGTAGTGCGCGATGGCGGCGCGGGCGAGGGCGTCGATGGAGTCGGTGAGCGTCACGCCCAGGCTGGGGCGCAGGGCGTGCGGCACGGCCAGGGGCAGTTCCGTGCAGCCCAGCACCACGGCGTCGGCGCCGCGGGCCTTCAGGCGCGTGATGCATTCGGCGGCGGGCGCGAAGGCGTCTTCGAGCTGGTTGCCCTTGACCGCACGGATCGAGCCCATGCAGAAGCGTTCGACTTCGTCGTCGTCAGGCACGATGCACTCGTAGCCCTGGGCTTCGAGGNNGACGCTGGTAAAGGCCGAGCTTGAGTGTCGCGGCGGTGCCCATCAGGCCGATGCGGCCGCTGGGCAGGCCAAGGCGGCGCAGGTCTTCGATGACCGCTTCGATGATGTGCAGCACCGGCAGACGCGTGGACGCGGCGATATCGTCGAACCACAGGTGGGCGGTGTTGCACGGAATGGCGATGAGCTGGGCGCCGGCCTGTTCCAGGAAGCGCACGCCATCGACCATGTGGGGCAGGGGATTCTCGCCGCCGGCCATGTAGGCGCTGGAGCGGTCGGGAATGCGGGGATCGTTGCGCAGCAGGGTGGGGATGTGTTGCTGGTCAACCGTGGCGGGCGTCAGCGCCGCCAGGCGGAGGGCAAAGGCCGCGCCGGCCATGGGACCCATTCCGCCCAATACACCCAGGTAGCAGCCCTGGGAAAACGTCTTCACTTTAAGTACTCCGTGCTCATGCATCACCGGGCGTCAGGACCTGGCCCGGGCGTTCGGTGCCCGTCCGTTCCCCGTCCCAGACCTGCCTGCCGTTGACCCACACGGCGTGGATGCCCCGGCTTGCCTGAATGGGCGCTGAAAAAGTGGCCACGTCGGTGACGGTGGCGGGATCGAACAGCACCAGGTCAGCATGATACCCCTCCCGGAGCTGGCCGCGCCCGGCGACGCCGTACTGGGCGGCGGCCAATCCGGTCATCTTGTGGATGGCGGCTTCGAGCGACAGCAGGTTCTGCTCGCGCACCATGGTGCGCAGCACGTTGGTGAACGTGCCCCATTGGCGGGGGTGCGGATGGGGGTCGAAAGGCAGGCCGTCCGAGCCGACCATGGTCAGCGGGTGGGCGAAGATGCGCTTGACGTCCGCCGGGTCCATCAGGAAATAGATAGCGCCGGCCGGGGCCAGCCGGGCGACCGCGGCTTCGTCGTCCAGGCCCAGCTCGGCCATGACGTCACTGAAGTCGCGGCCCGTGGCCTCGGGGTAGCCCGTGGACCAGGTGATCATCGTGCGGCTGGCGAGCCGCGCGCGGTCCAGCCGCAGCATGGTCGAGGTGGCGGGATAGGGATGGCAGTCCAGGCAGACGGGCTGCGCGGCCGCGGCGCGGCTGATGAGGTCCAGCGTTTCGCGGGTGCGGCCGTGATTGCGTTCGCCCGCCAGCTTGTGATGCGAGAAGACCACGCGGGAATCGGTTTCGCGGCCGATGAGCAGCGCCTCTTCCATGGCAGGCACGATGTGGTCGGCCTCGTCGCGCAGGTGCGTGGCGTAGATGCCGGCGCGGCCGCGCAGCGGCTGGCACACGTCGATGATCTCGTCCGTGGGCGCGGCGCTGGCCGGCGGATAGAAGGTGCCGGTCGATACGCCGAACGCGCCGGCGTCCAGGGCCTCCTGCATCAGTTCGCGCATGGCGGCCCGTTCCGCGTCGTTGGCCGCGCGCGAGGTGTCGTCCATGACGGCGACGCGCAAGGTGGTGTGGCCCACCAGCGGAATCACGTTGACGGCGGCGGGCGTGTCGCGCAGGGCGTCCATCCAGGCGCGGAAGGAGCCAAAGCGGAACAGCGCCGGCGGACCCAGCAGGTCGAGCGGCTGCGGGATCTGCCTGCGCGCGAGCGGCGCCAGGCTGATCCCGCAGTTGCCGGTGACGACGGTGGTGATGCCTTGCGACACCTTGGGCAGCATGTCGGGATGCGCCAGCAGGTAGCCGTCGTCGTGGGTGTGCGAGTCGATGAAGCCCGGCGCCAGGACCTGGCCCCGGCCGTCGATGACCGGCACGCCGGCGGGATGGGCAAAGCTGCCCACCGCCGCGATGCGTCCGCGGCGCACGGCCAGGTCGCCCTGGGTGGCGGGCCCGCCCGAGCCGTCGATAAGCGTTGCGCCCGCGACGATGAAGTCAGCCTGCATGGTGTCTGCCGTCATGAAGCGTGCTCAGTCGAGTTTTTCGATGCCGGCGTTGTCGATGATCTGCTGCCACTTGGCGGTTTCGCGATCGATCAGCTTTTTGAAGTCGGCGGGGGAGCCGGTGGCCGGTTCGGCGCCCAGCGTTGCCAGGCCCTGGCGCACTTCCNNCCAGCGTGGGCACGTCGGGCATCAGCGCCAGGCGCTTCAGGCTGCTGACGCCGATGGCGCGGACCTTGCCGCTCTTGACCAGCGGCGCGGCCTCGGAGGTGTTGACGAACAGGTAGTCCAGGCGGCCGCCCAGCAGATCCTGGATGGCGGCGGGGCCGCCGTTGTAGGGGATGAACATCACGTCCAGCTTGGCCATGCTCTTGAAGAGTTCGCCGCCCATGTGGCCGGTGGTGCCGACGCCCGACGCGCCGTACGACAAGCGGCCCGGCTCCTTGCGGGCTCGGTCGATCAGTTCCTGCACGCTGGTGACGGGCGAGTCGGCCGGGACGATCAGGGCGTTGTACAGGTCGAACATGTGCGCGACGGGCGTCAGGTCCTTGTCCACGTCGTACGGCAGGCGCTTGAACAGCGAGCGGTTCACCGCCAGCGTGTTGATGTTGCCGTAGCCGACCGTGTAGCCATCCGGCGCTGCGCGCTTGATGAGCGCGATGCCGATGTTGCCGGCGGCGCCCGGGCGGTTTTCGATGACCATCGTGGCGCCGGTGTCGCGGGCGATCTGCGTGGTGATCAGGCGCGACAGCACGTCGGGCGAGCCGCCGGCGGCGGACGGGACCACGAAAGTGACGGGCTTGTCGGGATAGCCGGCGNNATTTCCCCTGGTTTTGTTTTGTGGAGCGGGCAGATTACACCCGGCCATGCGGCACTGCGTCATCGAAAAATGTCTCAAACCTATAATCCCTCGTTATTGGAAAAGGGGAAGAAATGGAAGCCGATGCGTATGCCGACGAGGCCGGGCCGAGCGCCGGGCGGCCGCTGAACCTGCGCCAGATCGAGGTGTTCCGCGCCATCATGATGGCCGGCTCGATCAGCGGGGCGGGGCGCATGCTGCACGTGTCGCAGCCGGCGGTGAGCCGGGTGCTTGCCCTGACGGAAAGCCGTCTGGGCTATCGGCTGTTCGAGCGCGTCAAGAGCCGGCTGTCCCCTACGGCCGAGGCGCGGCGTCTGTATGCCGAGGTCGAGCAGGTATACGGCGGCATACAGCGCGTGAACGACCTCGCCGCCAGTTTGGGGCAATCCGGCGCGGGCATGCTGAAGATCGTGGCAAGCGCCAGTTTCGGGCAGCGCCTGATCCCCATGGCGCTCGAGCGGTTTCGCGGTCGCAATGCGGGCGCGCGCGTCGATTACCGCAGCGTGACGTTCGACGAACTGGCGGCGTACTTTCTGTCGGGCCAGGCGGACATCGGCATTTCCATGCAGCCGCCGGATCATCCGAACCTGACGTCGGTCCGGCTGGCGCGGGTGCCGGTGGTTTGCGTGCTGCCGCCCGGGCATCCGCTTACCAGCCACGACGCGGTGCGGCCGGAAGACTTTTCGTCGGCGGCGTGGATCGGCTATCCGCGCGATACGCCCCTGGGCCGCGCGTTGCAGCCGTTCTTTGGCGAAGGCCCCCACTGNNGCGGCGGCGATCGAGGTGCATTCGCCCGTGACCGCCTGTTCGTTCGTGCAACAGGGACTGGGGCCAGCGCTGGTGGATGCCTGGTGCGTCACGCCGGACCAGGCCGCGCACATGGCGCTGCGTCCGATCACGCCCGAGGCCAGCGTGGAGATCTGGGCGACACATTCCAATCTGAGCGCGCCGCCCCTGCTGGCGCGGCGCTTTCTGGCCGCCGTCAAGAAGATCCTTGAGAGCGAGGCGCTGCCCGGCGTGACGCCGGAATAGGGCTTCCGGGCGTCAGCCGGGCAGCGCAGACCCTTACAGCCCCTCGGCCTGCATCGCGGCCTTGACGCCGGCGTTGGCCTGCATGCGCTCGAAGAACGCGGACAGGTTGGAAAGGCCGGTCAGGTCCACTTCCTTGGCGTGCGCCCAGCGCAGCACGACGAACAGGTAGGCGTCGGCAACCGAAGGCGCGTCGCCTGCCAGATAGGACTTGCCCGCCAGCTGCGCGTCCAGTTGCGCGAACAGCTTGGTCAGCAGCGCCGAGGCTGACGTGGCCAGTTCCTTCTGCGCGCCTTCGTCCTTCAGGNNCTTCGGCGCGCGAGCGCGCGGAGCCGTCGCCCAGCAGCGTGCTTTCGGGCGCCTGTTCGGCCAGGTATTCCAGGATGGATACGTTCTGCGTCAGGGTCCAGTCGCCATCGGTCAGCGCCGGCACGGCGCCCATCGGATTGATCCGTAGAAACTCGGGCTCCTTGAGCGCCTCGCGGCTGAGCTTGTGCGTTTCATACGGCTTGCCGATCCACTCGAGCACGATATGGGAAGCGAGCGAGCACGCGCCGGGCATGTAGTACAGTTTCATCTGTCGGAGACTCCTGGAAGGAAGAACGGGAGAGCTCCCGTCCGTGGGCGCTATGGTACGCCAACCGGGTATGCCATTCGCGAGTGGTCCCGCGTCTCTCTGTCATGCCTTCCGCGCCTGCTTTTCAATCTGTCGCCGCCGGAGATGTCCATGCAGTCACGCACCGCCGCGAGCACGCGCGCGATTCCCTTTCTCTTGTCCTTGACCCTGGCCTGCGCCGCTGCGCCCGCACTTGCGCAAGCCTCGCAGGAACCGCCCTCGGCGCCTGCGCGCGTGATGCCCGTTGTCGGCGGCCTGGATCATCCCTGGTCCATGGCGTTCCTGCCCGACGGCGGCATCCTGATCACCGAACGTCCCGGGAATCTGCGGCTGTTGCGTACGCCCGGCGGGTTGTCCAAGCCGCTGACCGGCGTGCCCAAGGTGGCCGCGCGCGGCCAGGGCGGTCTGCTCGACGTGGCGCTGTCGCCAAACTTTGCGACCGACCGCTACGTGTATCTGTCGTATGCGGAGTCGGACGGCGACAAGAGCGGCACGGCCGTGGGACGCGGCCGGCTGGCCGACGATGCCAGCGGACTCGAAAACTTCAAGGTCATCTTCCGCCAGGAACCCAAGCTGTCGTCCGGGCTGCATTTCGGCTCGCGCCTGGTGTTTGACGGCAAGGGTTACCTCTACATTGCGCTGGGCGAGAACAACCAGCGGCCAACCGCGCAGGATCTGGACAAGCTGCAGGGCAAGGTCGTGCGGCTCAAGGCCGACGGCGCGCTGCCTGACGACAACCCCTTCGTGGGCAAGCAGGGCGCGCGGCCCGAGATCTGGTCGTACGGCCATCGCAATCCGCAAGGCATGGCGCTCAATCCCTGGACCGGCGAGCTCTGGGAAAACGAACACGGGCCGCGCGGCGGCGACGAGATCAACGTGGTGCAGCCGGGCAAGAACTATGGCTGGCCGCTGGCGACCTACGGCATCAACTATTCGGGTCTGAAGATTCCGGAAGCCAAGGGCGAGACGCTGCCGGGCATGGAGCCGCCGGTCTACTGGTGGCCGAAATCGCCCGCCATCAGCGGCATGGCGTTCTATGACGCCGACCGCTTTCCGGCCTGGCGCAATTCTCTCTTCATCGGCGCGCTGGGTAACCAGAACCTGATCCGCCTGACCGTCGACGGCAAAAACGTGGTCGAGAAGGAAAGGCTGCTGGTCGACCGCAAGCGCCGGATCCGCGACGTGCGGCAGGGGCCGGACGGTTATGTGTATGTGCTGACGGACGCTTCCCCGGGCGAACTGCTGCGGGTGGCGCCGGCCGAAACAGGAGGGTGACCGTCATGAAGACCTATGAGCTCATCGGGTCCGCGGGGTGCGGCTCCGCCATCGTCGAGATGGCGCTGGTGCTGGCCAATGTGCCGCACGTCCTGACGGACGTGCCGTACCTGAAGCCCGGTCCCGAGCGGGACCGGCTGCTGCATCTGAATCCGCTGGGGCAGGTGCCCACGCTGATCCTGCCCGACGGCGAGGTCATGACCGAGAGCGCGGCGATGATCCTGCATCTGAACGATCTGGCGCCGCAGGCCGGTCTTGCCCCCGCACCGGACAAGCCGGAACGGGCGCGCTTTCTGAACCTGCTGGTGCGGGTCGTGGCGGCGGTCTACCCGACCTTCACGTACGGCGACGATCCCGCGCAGTGGACGACGCCAGGCGATGCGGTGGACCTGCTGCGCGAACGGGTCCACACGCGCCGCGCCGAGTTGTGGCAGGAGCTGGAACGCCAGGCCGGCGCGCCGCACATGCTGGGGCGGCGTTTTTCAGCGCTGGACCTGTATGTGACGGTCATGACGCATTGGCGTCCCGGCCCGTCGTGGTTCAGCGCGATGTGTCCGGCATTGACCGCTGTCGCCCGCGAAGCAGCGTTGGAACCGAACGTGGCCCGTGTGTTGCGGCGGCACTTTCCGCCGCCCACCGAATAACGCGGGCAGCTTCAGGTGGCGGCACGCCGGCGCGATTTGCCGCGCGCTTCGCGCACGGCGATGTACACGCCGCTGCCGGCAATGAACACGGCGCCCAGGTACGCATAGGCGTCGGGCGCCTCGCGCCAGAAGATCCATCCCAGGATCGTGGCCCAGACCAGACCCGTGTAGTCGAAAGGCGCCACTACAGACGCGGGCCCGATGCGGAATCCCTGCGTGATGAGCGCCAGGCCCAACGTGCTGAACAGCGCCACGCCGCCAAAATAGGGCAGGTCTTCCATGGCCGGCGCGCGCCACACCCACGGCAATCCGATCGCGCTGCACACCAGTTGCCCCAACACGATGTAGAAAGTGGTGGTCAGCATGCCTTCTGCCCGGTTGATGCCGCGCGCGGTGATCATCATGACCGCGTAGAGCAGGGCGGTGGTCAGCGGCAGCAGGGTGGCGGCNNACGCCGGCAAAGCCCGCCAGCACCGCCAGCCAGCGCTTGCCGTCCACGCGTTCCTTGAGGATCAGCACCGACAGCGCCGTGACGAACAGCGGCGCGGCGAACGCGATGGCGGTGGCCTCGGCCAGCGGCAGCGCCTGCAATCCCAGATAGAAGCAACAGGCCGAGACCACGTTGATGGCGCCGCGCGTCAGGTGCAGGCCGGGATGCGTCGTGCGCAACACGCGGCGTCCGCCCAGCCACAGGGCCAGCGCGGTCACGAAGGGCAGCGCGATCAGCGCGCGCAGAAAGAGGATCTGCAGCGGGTTGTAGCTGGCGCCCAGCCATTTGGCGTTGGCGTCGCTGAGCGTCAGAAAGAAGATGCCGCCCGCCACGCAGGCGATGCCTGCGGCGGCGGAATGTTCACGGACGGCGGGTAATGCGGTGCTTGGGGACATCTGAAACCTGCAAGGGTGGCGGTTCCTGCCGCCGGAGGGTGAAGAACGGATGGGTAAAGAACGGGAAGGGCTTTCAGCTCTGCGCGCGGTAGGCGGCAATGGCGACCATCGCCCAGGCGGCCAGGAAGGCCGTTCCGCCGAACGGCGTCACCGCGCCGAGCCAACGGGTGCCGGTCAGCGTCAGCAGGTACAGGCTGCCCGAAAACAGCACGATGCCGACGAACATGACGACGCCAGCGGCCGACAGCAGCGGCGACCCGAAGCGGGCGCCCAGCAACGCGATGATGAAGATGCCCAGCGCGTGGACCAGGTGGTACATGACGCCGGTCTGCCAGACGGCCAGCAGTTCTGGCGTCAGGATGCGCTTGAGGCCGTGCGCGCCGAACGCCCCGGCGCCCACTGCCACCATGAGATTGATCGCCGCGAGTATCGTGAGCTGCCGGTCCGTCATTGCGTGTCCTTGAGAGAAATGCGAGGGGGGGTTTTGCCGCCGCCTATGATAGGCCCAAATATGGTGCACGACGGGACCGCGGACGGGGGCAAAGCACTGCATGCGGCCGGCACGCCGTACGCCACCTTGCAGGCCGATTTCCAAATGGGATATTATAAATTCAATTTGGTAATTCAGCCGCAGTGCACGCTTGGCCGGTTCCTCCGGCTTTCGCTTCGTCCACGCGGCGTCCGGAGCAGATCATGACCATCGCGCTGACCGACAAATCGCCCGCCAAGCGCGGCGCCTCCACCAAGCGCCCGCCGCGCCCCAGGCAGCTTTTTCGCGGCCTGATCGACAGTCCGCTGACCGACATTGCCCGGGATGTGCACCGCGGACTGCCCGCGCAGATGGTCGACGATGCCGCCGATTACCTGCAGGTGCCCAAATCGGAAATCATGGCGATCACGGAGGTCAAGGCGGCGTCGCTGTCGCGCTGGACGCGCGAAGGGCAGGCGCTGCCGCTCGGTGAATCCGACCGGCTTGCCCGCGTCGCCCGCGTGGTGCGTGTCGCCCGTCAGGTGTTGGGCAGCGACGAAGAAGCGGTGCTGTGGCTGAACACGCCCGTGCCGGCGCTGGGCAACGTCAAGCCGCTGTCGCTGCTGACGTCGGACGCCAGCAGCCGCATCGTCGAAGACACGCTGGCTCGCGCCGCCGCGGGCGTTTACGCATGACCGATTACGTTTCGCTCTGGCGCATTGGCACCACGGCGGGCAAGTACCGGGCGGACGACCTCTCCGGCGCCGGCGCGGCCGCGGTGGGCGGACGCTACAACAGCCCGGGAACACCGGTGGTGTATGCCTCGGCCAGCGTCGCACTGGCGGTGCTGGAAACGGTGGTGCATTTTGCGGCGCGCGCGTCCGAGCACGCCAACCGCTACCTGATCGAACTGGCCGTGCCCAATGGCATCTTCGAAGCGCGTCAATCGCTGTCGCTGGCGCAACTGCAGGACGATTATCCGTTCTGGGACGCGGTGCCCTTTGCCGAAGCGTCGCAGGCCGTGGGCGACAACTGGGTGGCGTCGGGCGTGTCGGCGCTGCTGGAACTGCCCAGCGCGATCGTGCCGTACCGCGGCGTGCCGGACTGCAACTTCCTGATCAATCCGGCGCATCCGGACGCCGAGGATATCGTGGTGGTGCGGCGCGAACGCTTCATCTACGATCCGCGATTGCGGCCGGCGTAGGCGTCCAAAGGTAGGCGACCCAAAGCAGGCGTCCAAAGCGAGCGTCCAAAGCAGGCGTCAAAATTCAGGCGTCAAAAAAAACGCGCCCGCTGCCGGGCGCGTTCAGTCGCAATCGCCGCAAAAGCCTCAATCAACCGTCAACACCGCCCGGCCCACGACCTTGCCTTCACGCAGCGAGGCCAGCACGCTGTCCGCCTCGGCCAATGCGTGGCGGTGGACCGGCATCGGCGGCACCTTGCCCGCCCGCACCAGTTCCATCAGTTCCTTCAGTTCGGTCAGGTTGCCCACGTAGCTGCCGATGATGGACAGCGCCTTCATCGGAATCAAGGCGATGGGCCAGGTGGAGCCGCCGCCGAACAGGCCAACGATGATGAGCTTGCCGCCCTTGGTCAGGAAGTCGAACGCCAGCGACGTGGTGGCCGGTGCGCCGACCAGATCGATCGCGGCCCGCACCGGCTTGCCACCTGCCGCCTGCATGATCTGCTGCGCGGCGTCGGGGGCGGCCCCGTCGATGGCCGCCAGCGCGCCCGCATCCAGCGCCGCCTGGCGCTTGGCGGGGTCGATGTCCACCACGATGGCGCCCGCGCCACCCAGCGCCTTGATCAGCGTCAGACTCATCAGGCCCAGGCCTCCCGCGCCGAAGATCACGACGGGATGCTCGCGGTAGATGTCTGCGCCGATCTTCTGCAACGCGGAGTACGTGGTGAGACCCGAGCACGCGTAAGGTGCGATCTGCGCGGGGTCCAGGTCGCCGATGTCGATGAGGTAGCGCGGATGCGGTACGACGATGTGGTCGGCATAGCCGCCGGCGCGATGCACGCCCAGGCAGGCGGGCGCGGTGCAGTGGTTTTCCATGCCGGCGATGCACGACGGGCATTTGCCGCAGCCGATCCAGGGATAGACGAGGTAATTGCGGTCGGTGGCCAGGCCCTGAGCATCGGGGCCGGCCGCCACGACGGCGCCGACCGTTTCATGGCCCATGGTCAGCGGCAACGACACGCCCCGGTCCTTGAGCGACAGGGTCCTGCCCTGGCCCAGGTCGTAGCCGCCTTCCCACAAGTGGATATCGCTGTGGCAAACGCCGGCCGCGCGGACCTTGAGCAGGACCTGCGACCCTTGCGGCGTGGGGGTGGGCTGGTCCATTTCCTGCAGAGGTTCGCGGAAATTGACGACGCAATAGCACTTCATGGTTGTCTCCCTTATGTAATTGCTTGCACCCTGCGGCCGGACCGGCATCCGGCGCACCCGGCGGGACCTATTTCTTGACCAGCGGGCATTCGCTGTCGGCGAGCGACACGAAGACCTTTTCGCCAGGCACCGTGGACAGAATGCGGTAGTAGTCGTTCGGATGCTTGGACTCGGCGGGCTTTTTGACCTCGACCAGATACAGGTCCATGATGACGCGGCCATCCTCGGGGCGCACCCGGGCATTCTTGATCAGTTTGGTGGTGATGGGCAACTCGCGCATCTTCTTGTTGACCACCGTGGCATCAAAGGTACCGGCGGCCTGCGCGGCCTGCAGATAATGCGTGGTGGCCACGTAGCTCAGGGCCTGGACGATGGACGGTGCGCGCGTGACGCCCATCTTCTTTTGCCAGCGCTGCGTCCAGGCGCGGGTGTCCTCGTCGGCATCCCAGTAGAAGCCGGTGGGGAAGGTGAGCCCCTGCGCAACGGGCAGCCCCATCGCGTGGACGTCGTTGATGAAGGTCAGGAACGTCAGCATCCGCTGCTTGCCGCCCGCCAGGCCGAACTCCTGCGCCTGCTTGATGAGATTGACCAGGTCGCCGCCGGCGCTGGCCAGGCCCACGACGTCGGACTTGGACGACTGAGCCTGGATGAGGAACGACGCAAAGTCCATCGCGCCAAGCGGATGGCGTGTGCTGCCCACGACCTTGCCCCCCGCGGCCTCGACGAAGCGTGATGCGTTGCTTTCCAGCGATTTGCCGAAGACGTAGTCGGTGGTGATGAAGTACCAGCTCTTGCCGCC
>NZ_DIEJ01000309.1:0-4324 GCF_002418565.1 Achromobacter sp. UBA5777
CGCGCCGGTGACGGTGACGGGCATGTCGGAGAGCGCCTTTGCGCCCACGGTCGGCTATGTGGCCACCGCCAGCGCCAGCGCCACCAAGACCGACATCCCGCTGATCGAGACGCCGCAGTCGGTGTCCGTGGTCACGCGCGAGCAGATCACCGAGCAGGGCGCGCAGACGCTGAACCAGGTGCTGCGCTACACGGCAGGTGTGGCGACCGAATCGCGCGGCGCCACGGCGACCCGCCTGGACCAGTTCAATGTGCGCGGGTTCTCGGCGTCCACCTATCTGGACGGGCTGCGTGTGTTCGGCGGCCGCGATGCGCTGCCGCAGGTCGACGCCTTCCGCCTGGAGCGCGTGGACGTGCTGAAGGGGCCGGCGTCGGTGATGTACGGGCAGGGCGGTCCGGGCGGCGTGGTGAACCAGGTCAGCAAGCGTCCGCTGGAAGAGCCGCTGAGCGAAGTGGAACTGCAGGTGGGCAACTACGATTTCCGCCGCGCCAACTTTGATTTCGGCGGCCCCATCGACGAAGAGGGCAAGTACCTGTATCGCCTGGTGGGCTCGGGCTACATGTCTGACGGGCAGGTGCAGGACACCAAGGAACGCCGCTACTTCGTGTCGCCGGCGTTCGCGTACAAGCCCAATGCGGATACCTCGCTGACCGTCCTGACCAATTTCCAGCACGATCCCGACATGGGCTCGTACGGCGCCGTGCCGGCGATGCGTACGCTGCTGCGCGCGCCCGACGGCTTCCGCCTGCCGGCCGATTACTACGACGGCGACGCCAATTTCGAAAAGAGCGACCGCAAGAGCTATTCGCTGGGCTACATCCTGGACCATCGCTTCAACGACACCTTCAAGGCGTCGCAAAGCCTGCGCTGGACGCATTCGGACGCCAAGTACCGTAGCGTCTACGGCGCGATGACCAACTACTACGGGTACACCGACCCGACCTACCTGTATCACCAGCGCGCCTCCATCGCGACGGACGTGGACGTCGGCGCGCTGACGATCGACAACAACCTGCAGGCGCGGTTCAACACGGGCAAGATCGGCCACAACGTGCTGGTGGGCTTTGACTATCAGCACGTCAAGACCGACACGCTGTCGGGCTTTGGCTCGGCGCCCCCGCTGTACGTGAAGAACCCGGACAACTTCCAGAACATTCCGGTGCCGGCGTTCTCCAGCGACGCTTCCACCACGCAGTACCAGACGGGCGTGTACTTTCAGGACCAGATCAAGATCGACCGTCTGTCGTTCCTCTTGGGTGGCCGCTATGACTGGTCGCGCAACGTGGGTGAAACGACCGCCATCGCTTCCGGCCGTGTCACCCCGTCCAAGCTGAAAGCAGAAGCCTTTTCGGGCCGGATCGGCGCCATCTACAACTTCGACAATGGCGTGGCGCCGTACTTCAGCTATTCGGAATCCTTCGAGCCGCAATCGGGCACGGGCTGGAACAACACGCCGTTCAAGCCGATCGAAGGCAAGCAGTACGAGGTGGGCATCAAGTACCAGCCGCCGGGTTCGGCCACGTTGCTGACGTTCGCGGCCTTCGACATCCGCCGCGAGAACATGACGACCACCGATCCGGATCCGACGCACGTGTGCGGCACGGCGGGCGGCCGGTGCTCGATCCAGGCGGGCGAGCTGCGCACGCAGGGCATCGAGCTCGAAGCCAAGACCGAGCCGATGCGCGGCCTGTCGCTGATTGCCGCGTACTCGCTCATGAACAACGAGTACACCAAGGCCTATCCGAATGCGGCCGGCTTCGACCTGACCGGCAAGACCCCGGCCGCGCTGCCGTCGCAGCAGGCGTCGGCATGGGCGCGCTACCAGCTTCAGGAAGGGCCGCTGGCCGGCTTGGGCGTTGGTGGTGGCGTACGCTACATCGGTTCGTCGTACGCCAACGAAGCCAACACGCTGAAGGTGCCGAAGGTCACGCTGGTGGACCTGATGCTGGACTACGACCTGGGCCGCGCCTCGCCCGCGCTCAAGGGCATGCAGGTGGCGCTGAACGTGCAAAACCTGTTCGACAAGGAGTACATCGCGTCGTGCTCCGGCGAATCGTGGTGCTGGTTCGGCTACCAGCGCTCCATCAAGGCCAGCTTGCGGTATCGCTGGTAAACAGTGCCATAAGGCGGCTCCCCGGCGAGCCGCCTTTTCTTTTGGTCCGAACTGCCGTTCCTGTCTTAACGAGAATCGTTATAATTCAGGCCTTATACAGGGAAAGGCGGATAAGCTCGGAAACCCCGTCCCCTCCAGGGTCCGTCATGGACCCGCAACCACCTAGAATTCCCGTGAAAGCTCCCGCAGCCGGCGCAGGCATGATGCGCTACAGAATGGCCGTTTTCTCTCGCGCGACGGCCGCCATCCTGGGCGGCTACGCCCTGGCTTCGGCGGCGGCTGCCTGTCTGGCGGTCTGGCTGCCCATGGGGCGCGCCGACGCCGTGACCGCAGCGCAGATGCTGTCCTTCGTGATCTACGCCTGCGGCGTGATCTGGGTGTTCGCCACGCGCAGCGCCTGGCGCGCCTGGGCCGGCATCCTGGGTCCGGCCGCACTGCTGGGCGTTTTATTCCTGGCGCACCGGCTGGTGGCGGCATGAAGGCGGCCAAACACAAACATCCCGGCGAAGAGGGCATTCGTCAGTCCATGTCCTGGCTGCACACGTGGGCAGGCCTGATCTTCGGCTGGGTGCTGTTTGCCATGTTCCTGACCGGCTCGCTGGCCTTCTTCCGGCCCGAGATCACGCGCTGGATGCAACCTGAGGTTCAAGCGCAGCCGGCGCCGGCCGTGCAGGCCGTCGCCACCGCGCAGCGCTATCTGGCGGAACACGCGCCGGACGCCAAGCGCTGGTTCATCACGCCGCCCTCGGATCGCGAGCCCCTCATCCAGTTGCTGTACCAGACGCCCAAGCCCAAGCCGGGCGAACGCGGCTTCGTGCGCGTCAAGCTGGATGCGGCCACGGGCGAGCCCGTGACGGCGCGCCAGACGCGCGGCGGCGACTTCTTCTACCGCTTCCATTTCGAATTGGAGACCGCGTTTCCGTGGGGGCGCTGGCTGGCCAGCATCGCGGGCATGTTCATGCTGGTGGCGATCATCAGCGGCATCATCACGCACAAGAAGATATTCGCGGACTTCTTCACCTTCCGGCCGGGCAAGGGCGGGCAGCGCGCCTGGATGGACGGCCACAACGTCCTGTCGGTACTGGGTCTGCCGTTTCACCTGATGATCACCTTCAGCGGCCTGGTGCTGTTCATGGTGATGCTGATGCCGGCGGGCATCCAGGCCGTGTACGACAATCCGCGCCAGTTCACGAGCGAGGTCTTCAAGGCCAACAAGATCACGCCGCCGCAGAACCAGCCGGCGCCGCTGGTCGATATCGCGCCGCTGGTGGAACAGGCCCAGCAGCATTGGCAGGGCCGCCTCGGACGGGTGACCGTCAACAATCCCGGTGACGCGGGCGCCACCATCACGCTGGTGCGCAACGTGGGTGACGGCGTGTCGTACGGGCTGCTGGCGCCCTTCATGCGCTTTGACGGGGTGACGGGCGCGCTGCAGGAGTCCGAGGACGATCACAGCGCCACGGTCGTGACGACGGGCGTCATCACTGGCCTGCATCTGGGCCTGTTCGCCGAACCGCTGCTGCGCTGGTTCTATTTCATCGTCAGCCTGGCCGGCACGGCCATGGTGGCCACAGGCCTCGTGCTGTGGATCGCCAAGCGCCGTCAGAAGGCGCGGCCGGGCGACACGCGGGAAGCGTTCTCGCTGCGTCTGGTCGACGGCCTGAACGCCGGGACCATCGCCGGCGTCGTGTTCGGCGTGGCGGCGGTGTTCCTGGCCAACCGGCTCTTGCCGGCCGACATGCCTGGCCGCCAGGTCTGGGAAGTGCGCGCCTTCTTCATGGCCTGGGGGCTGTCGCTGGTCTACGCGTTTCTGTTTCAGCGGCGCAAGTGGCAGGACCTGCTTGCCATCGCCGCCGCCGCGCTGGCGCTGGTGCCCGTGGTCAATGCGCTGACCACCGACCGGCACCTGGGCGTTTCCTTGCCGCAGGGCGACTGGGTGATGGCGGGCTTTGACCTGACGTGCCTGGCCAGCGCCCTGTTCTTTGCCTGGATGTCGGTGAAGGCTGCCCGGGCCCGCAAGGCGCCCGCCAGAACGGCGGGCAAGCCGCGCGCCGCGCGCAACGAGGCGGTCAAGGCCGCCGTTGCCGCCGCTGCCCATACCCCGGCAACCGTCCCAGTCCCCACTGCCCACGAGCCCGCCGTCCCGGCCGCCGTGCACCGGACCGCTTTCGAACCGCGAGGTGATACGCCATGACGCTTGCCGCCTTCTGC
>NZ_DIEJ01000309.1:4451-13571 GCF_002418565.1 Achromobacter sp. UBA5777
GTCGTTGGCGCTGTCGCTATGGGCGTCGGCGGCGGTCTGGGGCTGGAGTTACGGCACGGTCGAATGGATCGGCATCCTCAGCATCGCCGGTCTGCTGCTGATCTGGTTCCTGACCTTCCGGCCGCGCGCCGCGCTGACCGCGGGCGGCCTGTGCGCGCTAGCGGCGCCGGTGCTGGCGGTGCTGTAAGCGCGGGGCCTCGAGTCTTTCCGGGGCGGGGCCGGGCTGCGGCACGTTACACTCAGGGCTTCCCCTAGCAACCGCCTTCTCGCCTCATGAACACCCGCGTCCTTACCGGCATCACCACGACTGGAACTCCCCATCTCGGCAACTACGCGGGCGCGATCCGTCCGGCGGTGCAGGCCAGCACGCAGCCCGGCGTGGACGCATTCTTCTTTCTGGCGGACTACCACGCGCTGATCAAATGCGACGACCCGGCGCGCGTGGCGCGCTCGCGCCTTGAGATCGCCGCGACGTGGCTGGCGGTGGGCCTGGACCCCGAGCGCGTGACGTTCTACCGCCAGTCGGACATCCCCGAGATCCCCGAACTGAGCTGGCTGCTGACCTGCGTGACCGCCAAGGGCTTGATGAACCGGGCGCATGCCTACAAGGCCTCGGTGGACCAGAACGTGGCCAAGAACGTGGATCCGGACGACGGCATCACCATGGGGCTGTTCTCGTACCCGATCCTGATGGCCGCGGACATCGTCATGTTCAACGCCAACAAGGTGCCCGTGGGCCGCGACCAGATTCAGCATCTGGAAATGGCGCGCGACATCGCGCAGCGCTTCAATCATCTATATGGCCGCGAGTATTTCTCGCTGCCGGAGGTGGTCATCGAAGAAGATGTGGCGACGCTGCCCGGGCTGGACGGCCGCAAGATGTCCAAGAGCTACAACAACACGATTCCGCTTTTCGAAGGCGGCAAAAGCGCATTACGCGCCTCGGTGATGCGCATCGTGACTGACTCGCGCGAGCCGGGCGAACCCAAGGACGCCGAATCGTCCCATCTGTACACGCTGTACCGCGCGTTTGCCACGTCCGAGCAATCGGCGGCGTTCCGCCAGCAGCTCGAGGCCGGCATGGGCTGGGGCGATGCCAAGCAGGCGCTGTTCGAGCACCTGGAAAACCTGCTGGCCCCGATGCGCGAAAAGTACGTTGATCTGATGGCCAACCCGGGCCGCATCGAAGACATCCTGCAGGCGGGCGCCGCCAAGGCGCGCAAGCTTGCCGTGCCGTTCATGCAAGAACTGCGCGAGGCGGTCGGCCTGCGCACGCTGGGCGCCGCCGCCACGGCGGGCAAGAGCGCCCAGGGCAAGAAGGAAAAGTCCAAGGGAGCGCGATTCGTCAGCTTCCGCGACGAGGACGGCGGCTTCCGCTTCCGCCTGTTGGCCGCCGATGGCGAGGAACTGTTGCTGTCGCAGCGCTTCGCCGATCCCAAGGAAGCGGGCGCGCTGATGCGCCGCCTGCAGTCCGAACCCGCCGACAGCGTCCTGCAGGCCAATGCCCAGGGCTATGCGGTGGTGATCGACGGCGTGACGGTCGCAACCGCGCCCGACGGTGTGCAGGGCGAACCGGCTGCGGGCATCGCGCGCACGCGCGAAGCGCTGCTGTCGCTGGCGCAGGAATAGCCGGTAGCGGGTAGCGGATGGACAGAGACGGCGCGGGCAATCCGCGCCGTTTTGCATTCAGTTCAGGCGTGCGCTGGCGACGATGCGCCCGTCGCGAACCTGAAAGCGCTGCACGCGGCTTTGTCCCGCGATTTCAAGCTGATCGCCGTCCGAATAGCCCGTGACGTGGGGACAGTCCAGCCATTGCGGATTGATGAACGGAAAGTACTTCAGCGTGCCGCTGCCCTCGCTGGCGAAGTCGAACGTGGTGTTGGCCACCACTTCGGGATCCCATTGGCTGGCGTCGTAGGTGATCACGCAGCCGATGCCGATGCGGTAGACGATGCTGGCGCCCATGCTGGCAAATCCCAGCGCGCCCACATGCAGTTGCGCGCCATTGCGCAGTTCGATGACCCGGCTGCCCAGGCGTTCGAGTGTGACGTGCTTGAAGGTGAGGTCGGCGCGGTCGACGATCAGATGCGAATACTGACCCAACGTCACGTCGCCGTAGACGCCGCTTGCCGTGGCGTCCTTGTCGGTGATGGTTGCAGTTTCGTTTGCGGCGAGCGTAATGGTGCTGAGCATGGCGGAACGGATCTCCGAGCTATCAGGGGGCGCGCTCTTGTTCTGATGCTGCTCCCCGACAGACGCTTCGCGCAGTAGCTCGCCTGACCGTGGGTGTTTGTGCCGCCGGTGACCGCTGTTGTGAGCGGCAGCGCCACATCGGCTTTTATTATTTAGACACAATTGGATATTTTCACTTATTTCTCGGGTGCCGACTTGAGAGAGCGCAACGAAAGCGAGTGATTTAAGGGTAAGCCCCTAGGCTGCAGCGAGACGACCTGGATGCGACCTGAAGGGGCCGCCCAAAAGAAAATCCCGGCGCCTCGGACGCCGGGATTTCGGTAAAGCAGGGATCCCGAGGGATCAGCGGATCAGCGCTTCAACTTGGCAAACGCGTCGGCCATGGCGCTGTTCATCGACGCTGCTGCGCCGCCGCCTGCGTTACGGCCGCCATCGCCCTGACGGCGCGGGCGATCACCACCCTTGGGCGCATCGGCGCTTCGGCGGGCGGGCGCGGCGGTGTCGTTCAGGCGCATGGTGAGCGCCACGCGCTTGCGCGCGGCGTCCACTTCCAGCACCTTGACGCTGACCGTCTGGCCCACGCGGACCACGTCGCGCGGATCCTTCACGAACTTCTCGGCCAGCGCCGAGATGTGGACCAGGCCGTCCTGATGCACGCCGATGTCGACGAACGCGCCGAAGTTGGCCACGTTGGTCACCACGCCTTCCAGCACCATGCCCGGGTACAGGTCGTTCAACGTTTCCACGCCTTCCTTGAACTGCGCCGTCTTGAACTCGGGGCGCGGATCTCGGCCGGGCTTCTCGAGTTCGGCGAAGATGTCCTTGACGGTCGGCAGGCCGAAGCGTTCATCGGTGAAGTCCGATGGCGACACGCCCTTCAGGGCTTCGCGCTGGCCGATGATCTGCTTGACCTCGGCCTTGATCTTGGCCACGATGCGCTCGACCACCGGGTAGGCTTCGGGGTGGACCGACGAGGCGTCCAGCGGGTTGTCGCCATTGGGAATACGCAGGAAGCCGGCAGCCTGTTCAAAGGCCTTTTCGCCAAAGCGCGGAACCTTGCGCAGGATCTCGCGCGTGGGGAACGCGCCGTTTTCGTCGCGGAAAGAGACGATGTTCTTGGCCAGCAGCGAGTTCAGGCCGGACACGCGGGCCAGCAGCGCAGCCGACGCCGTGTTCACGTCCACGCCCACCGCGTTCACGCAGTCTTCGACCACGGCGTCCAGCGAGCGTGCCAGTTCGCGCTGGTTGACGTCGTGCTGGTACTGGCCCACGCCGATGGCCTTTGGATCGATCTTGACCAGTTCGGCCAGCGGGTCCTGCAGGCGGCGGGCAATGGACACGGCGCCGCGCAGTGTTACGTCGAGGTCGGGGAATTCCTGGGCGGCGATTTCGGAGGCCGAATACACCGACGCGCCCGCTTCGGAAACGACGACGCGGGTGACCTTCAGGTCGGGGAAGCGCTCCATCATGTCGCCGACGAGCTTTTCGCTTTCACGCGAAGCCGTGCCGTTGCCGATGGCGATCAGGTCCACGTTGTGGCGCGCCACCAGCGCGGCCAGCGTGTTGATCGTGCCTTCGCGGTCGCGGCGCGGCTCGAACGGGTACACGGTGGTGGTGTCGACAACCTTGCCGGTCTTGTCGATGACGGCGACCTTGCAGCCCGTGCGGATGCCGGGGTCCAGGCCGAGCACGGCCTTCGGACCGGCCGGCGCGGCCAGCAGCAGGTCTTTCAGGTTGGCGGCGAACACGCGAATGGCCTCGGCTTCGCCGCTTTCGCGCAGGCGGCCGATCAGCTCGCTTTCGAATGCGGTCAGGAGCTTGACGCGCCAGGTCCAGCGGCAGACTTCACCCAGCCAGCGCGCGCGCGGCGTGGCGTCCAGTGCGAACAGGCCGTTGCCGAGCTTCAGGAAGTTGGCGATGCGGGCCACGCACGGATGCGGCGTCTGGGCTTCGAGGTCGGCTTCCAGGCCAAGGCGCAGCTCGAGCACGCCTTGCTGGCGGCCGCGCAGCAGCGCCAGGATGCGGTGCGAGGGCAGAGTCCGCAGCGGCTCGTTGAAGTCGAACCAGTCGCGGAAGTTGGCGCCTTCGGTTTCCTTGCCCTCGATCATCTTGGAGTACACCAGTCCGGTGGACCACAGGTGCTCGCGCATGTCGGCCAGCAGGTCGGCGTTTTCGGCGTAGCGTTCGGCCAGGATGTCGCGCGCGCCATCGAGCGCCGCCTTGGCGTCGTTGATGGCGGCTTCGGGATTGAGGTACTGCGCGGCCAGCGCGGCGGGATCGCAAGCGGGATCGGCCAGGATGGCGTCGGCCAGCGGTTCGAGGCCGGCTTCGCGGGCAATTTGGGCGCGCGTGCGGCGCTTGGGTTTGTACGGCGCGTACAGGTCTTCCAGGCGCTGTTTGGTGTCGGCCGTGGCGATTTCCTGCTGCAGCTCGGGCGTCAGCTTGCCTTGCTGCGAAATGGATTCCAGGATGGCGCCGCGGCGTTCTTCGAGCTCGCGCAGGTAGCCCAGACGGACTTCCAGGTTGCGCAGCACAGTGTCGTCCAGGCCGCCAGTCGCTTCCTTGCGGTAGCGGGCGATGAAGGGCACGGTGGCGCCGTCATCCAGCAGTTCCACCGCCGCAGCGATCTGGGAGGCGCGGGCGCCCAACTCGGTGGCGAGCTGAGCGACGATGCGGGCGTTGTCGACGCCGGTGGCGACGTTCGTGATAGTGGAAGTTTCAGACATCTCTATACGACGGCAAAAAGGGAAAACGAGGGGCGGATTGTGCCATAAGCCGTTGTTACGGAACGTGGCCGAAGTGACTGATCCGTCCCTCTGCCAAGGGCGTTGCGGCAGGCCGCAAGCAGGAAAAGGGCGCGCCAGCGGGTATCATTTGGGGCCCTACATTAGGCTGCTGTAATGCTGGACCTGGACATATCCGAATTCTTTGACGAGGACGGGCCGCTGGCCACGGCCTTGCCCGGCTACAAGCCGCGTCCATCGCAGGTGGAACTGTCGCAGGCCATTGGCCAGGCCATCCAGGACCGCGCCACGCTCGTGGCCGAAGCCGGCACCGGCATCGGCAAGACCTGGGCCTATCTTGTACCCGCCTTCATCCAGGGCGGCAAGGTGCTCATTTCCACCGGCACGCGCACCCTGCAGGACCAGCTTTTCGCGCGCGATCTGCCGCGCGTGCGCGCCGCGCTGGCTGCGCCCGTCACGGCCGCGCTGCTCAAGGGGCGCGGCAATTACGTGTGCCACTATCACCTCGAACGCCTGCAGGGTGACGAGCGCGCGCTCAAGTCCCGCTCCGAAATCCAGCAGCTGCGCCAGATCCAGGTGTTCGCAGGCATCTCCAAAACGGGCGACCGCAGCGATCTCGCGCAGGTGCCCGAAGACGCCGACATCTGGCAACGCGTCACGTCCACCCGCGAGAACTGCCTGGGCCAGGAATGCCCGCGCATCCGCGATTGCTTTGTCGTCAAGGCGCGCCGCCAGGCGCAGGAAGCCGACGTCGTCGTCGTCAACCATGCGCTCTTCATGGCGGACCTGATGCTGCGCGAAGAGGGCGTCACGGACCTGCTGCCTGAAGCCGACACCGTCATCTTCGACGAAGCCCATCAGTTGCCGGACACCGCCACGCGCTTTCTGGGCAGCAGCGTGTCCACGCACCAGCTGATGGACTTCGGCCGCGCGCTGGAAGTCGCGGGTCTGGCGTATGCGCGCGAAGCTGCCAAATGGAGCGACGTCAGCCGTCACATCGAAACCGCCGCGCGCGAATTGCGGCTGGTCTGTGCGCCGCTGGACAAGATGCCGGGCCGCAAGGCCACGTTCGAGGCCATTCCCAACCCCGAGGAATTCGACGAAGCGCTGCTGTCGCTGCGCGAAGCCATCGACAGCGCCACCAAGGCGCTGGGCGCAGTCGCCGAAAAGCATCCGGATCTGCTCGCCGCCGCGCGCATGGGCGCGGAAATCTCGGTCAAGCTCAAGCGCTGGGCCACGCCCGGCCGCAGCGGCGGCGCGCACGACGACGAAGGCTGGGGCCGCGACGATCAGGCCCCCATGCAGAGCCCGCTGGGCGACGGTCCGTCCACGCCCGCGGCCTTGCTTGAAGGCGCCGCGCAGGCCGAACAATGGACCGGCCCGGCCGTGCGCTGGGTCGAGCACGGCCTGCATCACGTGCGGCTGCATTCGGCGCCGCTGTCCGTGGCGCAGGCGTTCTCCAAGTTCCGCAAGCCCGGCCAAGCCTGGATCATGACGTCGGCCACGCTGTCGATCAACGGCGAATTCACGCACTTCACCAGCCAGCTTGGCCTGGACACCGCCCGCACCGGCAAATGGGAGTCGCCGTTCGACTATCCCGAGCAGGCGTTGCTGTTCGTGCCGCGTGGCATGCCCGAACCCCAATCGCCGCAGTTCCTGGACCGCTTCGTGCAGACGCTGATGCCGCTGCTGGAGGCCAGCCCGGGCGGCACGCTGGTCCTCTGTACGACGCTGCGCGCCGTCGACAAGGTTGCCAACCTGCTGGCCGACGCCTTCGACGACGCGGGACACGACTGGCCGCTGCTCAAGCAGGGCGAGGGCACTCGCCGTGACCTGCTGGACCGCTTCTGCAAGCTCAAGCATCCGGTGCTGGTCGGTAGCGCCAGCTTCTGGGAAGGCATCGACCTGCCGGGCGACGTGCTGACGCTGGTGGCGATCGACAAGCTGCCGTTCGCGCCGCCCGACGATCCCGTCATCGAGGCCCGCCTGCGCGCCTGCCGGGCGCAGGGTGGTAATCCCTTTGCCGAATACCAGTTGCCCGAAGCCGCGATCTCGCTCAAGCAGGGCGCGGGCCGTCTGATCCGTACCGAATCCGATTGGGGCGTACTGATGGTGGGCGACGCGCGGCTGGTGGAAAAGCCGTACGGCAAGCGCCTGTGGCGCGGCCTGCCGCCGTTTGCGCGCACCCGCGAACTGGAAGAGGTGCTGGCGTTCTACCGCCGCAAACGCGGACCGGACGACGCATAACACCCGGCACCCTCCGTCGCACAGACGAAAAAAAGCCCTTCAGAAATCTGAAGGGCTTTTTGCTTCCCATGCAGGCGGAATCAGTTGAAGGGATTCCACCAGCTCCTGTCGGCCTTCAGGCCTTGGGTCCGGAACGCGCTGTTCGGGAAGTTCTTGTCGTAGACGCGCTGGGCATCGTTCTTCAGGTCGGTCATGTTCAGTTTGTCGTACGACTGAACCATCAGGTAGAGGGCCTCTTCGGTGGCGGGGGCGCCTTCGAAGTCGGTGATGACGGTCTGCGCGCGATTGGCGGCGGCCACGTAGGCGCCGCGCTCGTAGTAATAACGGGCGACGTGGACTTCGTTCATGGCGATGGTGTTGACCAGCCACGCCACGCGCTTTTCGGCGTCGACGCTGTACTTGCTTTCGGGGTAGCGCTTGATCAGCTCGGTGAAGGCGTCATAGGACGCGCGCAGACCCTTGGGATCGCGCTCGGCCGGATCCTGGCCGGTGATGTTGCTCATGAAGGCGCTGGCCGGCGTGAAGTTGACCAGGCCCTTCAGGTAGAGCGCGTAATCGGTGCCGGGGTGATTGGGATAAAGCTGCTGGAAGCGGTCGATGGCCGCGAGCGCCTGCTCGTTTTCGCCGTCTTTCCAGTTGACGTAGGCCAGTTCAAGCAGCGCCTGCTGCGCGTAGACGCCGAACGGATAGCGGCTTTCGATGGCGGTCAGGCGCTCGCGCGCTTCCTTCCAGCCGCCCGACGCCATTTCGGCCTTGGCGTCCGCGTAGAGTTGTTCTGCGCTCCAGTTGGTGGTCTTGTCGTATTTGCTGTCCGCCCCGCTGCAACCGGCGATGACGATGACGGCAAAAAGCGCGATGACCACGCGCAAAACCGACCCGCTGCGGGATGCGGGGTTCGAGGGAGCTGCAGGGTGGTGAATCACGAGAATCGTATCCTTGGTGTTAGCATGGCAGGCTGATTATATGATTTGTCTCCATGTCTGATACAGCCGCCCGCGCAGATCTTGTTTCCGACGATAGCGCCGACGAAAATCTCGACGAATCCGGCCGCGGGGAGCCGCAACTTGTAACCGTGCCGTCCGCCACGCGCGCCGACCGGCTCGACAAGATTCTGGCCGGCCTCCTGCCCGACCATTCCCGCAACCGCCTGCAAGGCTGGATCGAATCCGGCAACGTCCTGGTCAATGGGGCGCCAGGCAAGATCCGCCAGACGGTCGGCCCCGGCGACGAACTCACCATCTGGGCCCAACCCGCGCCCGACGCGCTGGCCTTCACGCCCGAACCCGTTGAGTTCGGCGTGGTCGCGGAAAGCCCTGACTGGATCGTCGTCAACAAGCCGGCGGGCCTGGTCACCCACCCCGGGGCCGGCAACTGGAGCGGCACGCTGCTCAACGGCCTGCTGCATCGCTACCCGGAGCTCGCGCAGGTCGCCCGCGCGGGCATCGTGCACCGCCTGGACAAGGACACCTCCGGTCTGATGGTCGTGGCGCGCAACGATATCGCCCAGACCCAACTCGTGCGCCAGCTTCAGGCGCGCAGCATGGGCCGCGAATACGTGGCCCTGGCGCACGGCTGGGTTGCCGCCGCGGGCAAGGTCGACCGCGCCATCGGCCGCGATCCGCGCGTGCCGGTGCGCATGAGCGTCGAACGGCCCGTCGCGCCCAAGCCGGCCATCACCAATTACGCGCCGGCCCGGCGCGGCTCGGTGGAACCCGGCGGCCGTGTCACCGAAGTGGTATGCCGCCTGGAAACGGGACGAACCCACCAGATCCGAGTGCACATGGCCAGCCTGGGGCATCCGCTGCTGGCCGACACCATCTACGGCGGCAAGAACATTGCCGGGGCAGAGCGCCAGATGCTGCACGCCCGTGCGCTGCATTTCGACGATCCGGGCGGCAAGGGCGACGTCCACTTCGACGCGCCGGTGCCTGCCGAC
>NZ_DIEJ01000309.1:13675-13873 GCF_002418565.1 Achromobacter sp. UBA5777
GCGTGGCGCCCCATGACACCCTCAATCTTGGCCTGCGGGCCGAAGACAACCCGGAGGCCGTGGCCGAGAACCGCCGCCGCGTGCGCGCGGCAGTGCCGGCCGCCCCCCTGTGGCTGCGTCAGGTGCATGGCAGCGAGGTCGTTGATGCGGACGCGATCGACGTGCCGGCCGAGCCTGCCGTGGACACCAGCGTCGCGG
>NZ_DIEJ01000306.1:0-257 GCF_002418565.1 Achromobacter sp. UBA5777
GGGCGCGAGGAGCGGCCCGAGCCGCCGTTGCCGCCGCGGCCGCCATTGCGGGGACCGCCGCGCATGCTGCGCGAGTCTTCGTCGCGCTCCTGGCGTTCGAAGGCGGCTGCGCTGGTGGCGGGCGGCGTCCAGCCTTCCACGGGCTTGCGTTCGATCGTCTTCTTGATGAGGCGCTCGATGTCCTTGAGCAGCTTGATTTCGCTGTTGTCGACCAGCGAGACCGCGGCGCCCGTGGCGCCAGCGCGGCCCGTGCGGCC
>NZ_DIEJ01000306.1:495-704 GCF_002418565.1 Achromobacter sp. UBA5777
GTTGTTCGACGATGTGCACGGTCTGCGTCACCAGCTCGGTGGCGGTGTTGCGCGGGGTGACCGAGACTTCGCCCGGATTGTTCAGCACGCCGCGCGCCAGGGTGCGGATCTCGTCGGAGAACGTGGCGGAGAACAGCAGGTTCTGGCGTTGCTTGGGCAGCAGCGCGAGAATCTTGCGGATGTCGCGGATGAAGCCCATGTCCAGCATG
>NZ_DIEJ01000306.1:750-5899 GCF_002418565.1 Achromobacter sp. UBA5777
TGATATTGACGCCGCCAAACATCACCATGGACGTCAGCGAGGTGTACTTGCCATAGGTTTGCACCGATTCGGCGACCTGCGCGGTCAGTTCACGCGTCGGGGTCAGGATCAGGCAACGGGGGCGGCCGGGCTTGCGGGCCTCGGGCTTTTTCTGCGACAGCAGGTGCAGGATCGGCAGCGTGAAACCGGCGGTCTTGCCGGTGCCGGTCTGGGCGGCTGCGAGCAGGTCGCCGCCTTTCAGCACTTGCGGAATGGCCTGGGCTTGAATGGGCGTGGGCGCGGTGTAGCCGGTGTCGGCAATGGCGCGCAACAGCGAATCAGCCAGCCCGAGGTCGGCGAAAGGGGAAGTGGTAGTCAAAACAGCTCCAGCGGCAGCCTGTCGCTCTATTTGAGAGACTCCAATCCAGGCGGTCGAATAAGGAGAAAAGGGAAGCGCCCATCAGGGCGAAGCTTGGCGGCGAAGGGCCGAGCGGACGTGCGCAGATTGGCTTGGCGCACGGAACGGATTGTAGCTGATGTGGCGGCGCAGCAAGCGCTTAAAAGGCCTCTATAGAATCATTCAGCAATATTTTGAATTAAATTAGAACAAAATAAGTGTTTTCCCTAGTCGGCCCTCCCTATAATCCGTCGGCTTTCATCTATTCAAAATAAAAGGGATGCAATGAAGAAATCGGCATTGGTTGGCATCGTCGTCGCGCTGGGCGCGGTCTGGACCGGCACGGCTTGGTACACGGGCCAAAAGGCCGAAGCCTTCGTCAAGCAGGCCATCGAGGACTCGAACGTCGAGCTCAAGAAGGTCGCTGACAAGTGGGGCATCAATGCCGTCGCGGAGCTGGTCTCGTTCGACCGCGGCGTCTTCACCTCGACTTCCCGCTATCGCATCAAGTTCACCACGCCCGCCGCCGAAGGCAAGCCCGCGCAAGAGCGCGACGTGGTCTTTGTCGAACACCTGAGCCACGGTCCCCTGCCGTTCTCCAACCTGAAGTCGGGCAAGTTCATGCCGGCCATGGTGGCCAGCGATTTCGCGCTGGAAGAAAGCGAGACGGTCAAGGATTGGTTCGCCGCCGCCAAGGGCGCCGTGCCGCTGTCGGGCCACTACAGCGTCAGCTACGGCAAGGACATCACCGGCACGTTCAACATGGCCCCGGTCGAGGTCGCCAAGGACACCACCAAGCTCGTGTTCTCGGGCATGAAGGGCGACTTTGATTACGCCACGTCCACCAAGCGCGGCATCTTCGACGTCGCCGTCGACAGCCTGGAGCTGTCGGGCCCGTCCGACACCAGCGACATCACCGCCATGGCAGTCAAGGGCATCACCCTCACCAGCGACCTGAAGCCGGCCGCCAACGAGATGTACGTGGGCAGCCAGAAGGTGACGCTCAAGGACTGGACGATCACGTCGCGCGAAAAGCCGCCTGTCCAGCTCAAGGACACGTCGATCGCCGTGGACATGACCGAGAACGGTGCGGCCATGGGCGCCAAGATGGCCGTGGACTTCGGCATGATCAACGTGCAGGCTAAGGACATGGCCGGCCTGAAGCTGGTCATCGACGCGCAGAACATGGACTCCAAGGCGTTGAAGTCGCTGAACGACATCTATGAGGCCGCCTCGCGCCGCATGCTGCAAAGCAAGGGCGAAGAGCAGACGCCGCAATTCACGGACGAAGAAAAGGCCCTGATCCAGACCAACGTCGAGCAACTGCTGGCCGGCAACCCGACGCTGGCCGTCGCGCCGCTGGAAGTGCGCACGGCCAACGGCACGTCGACGTTCAACCTGGACGTGGCGCTGGTCAAGCCCGCCGCGCTGGAAGGCGACGCGTCCGACATGGCGTTGCAGGCCCTGAAGAAGCTGGATGCCAAGCTCGTGCTGTCCAAGGGCAACCTGGCGGACCTGATGGCCATCGAACCGCAAATGCGCGGTGTGGCGGCCGAACAGGCCGCGCAGACCGCCAAGGGCCAGGTTGAAATGGTCGGCACCATGGCCACGGCAATGGGCCTGGGCAAGATCGAAAACAACAACATCGTCTCCTACCTGAACTACGCCGACGGCCAGGTCGACTTCAACGGCAAGAAGATGCCGCTGCAGCAGTTCCTGATGATGGCGATGGGCGGCGTGCTGGGCGGCATGCGCTAAGCTGCCGCAACACGATTGGCACGCCGCGATCTTCTCGGCGTCGCCTGCGACGGGCTGTCCTTGCGACAGCCCGTTTTTCTTTATGATCGGCCCTTGCGGCAATCACGGCGTATCTCAAACGGACAGAGGCATCATGAACAAGCGGATCGTGGCGGGNNGGTGGCGGTGGTGGCTGCGGCGTGGGTCGGCACCGCGTGGTACACCGGCAAGCAGATCGAAGCCCGGCTGGCGCAGGACGTGCAGGCGTTGAATGCAGAGGCGCATCGCCTGAGTGCAAAGCTGGGCGTGCCCGTGACGCTCGAACTGCAATCGTTTGAACGCGGCGTGTTTTCGTCCGATGCGCGGTTCGGTGTGAAGGTGACGTTGCAGTCTGGCCGCAAGCCGGCCGAGAAGGCATTCGCGTTCACGAGCAAGATCGAGCACGGTCCGTTTCCCGCCTCGCGGCTTTCGTCAGGCGACATCGCGCCCGTGATGGCGGCGGGCCGGCTGCACATGACCGAGACGCCCGACGCAGCCGCCTGGTTCGCGGCGGCGGGCGGATTGGCGCCGGTGACGGCAAACTTCCTGATCGCGTATGACCGCGACTTTTCCGGCGATCTGGCGCTGGCGCCCGTCAAGTATGCCGACGCTCCGATCACGTTCGACTTCTCGGGCTTGCAGATGCAGGTCAAACATGCCGGCGACGGCACGCACGACACGGTGTCACTCGCCGTCAACAAGGCCTCGCTGACCGAAGTGATCAGGGGCAATCCCAACACGCTGACCCTGGATGATCTGGCGGTGTCGCATGAATTGTCCGGTACCGCGGCGTCCTCCACGAGTAGTTCGACGCTGACGGTCAAGCAATGGGCGTCCGATATGGACAAGCTGCCGCTGGGCCTGAAGGACATTGCGCTGACGCTGGGTTCGGAAGGGACACGTGAGCGCATGGCCGGCAAAATGACGCTCGATGTCGGCAGCATCAGCGTGCGCCACTTGCATGTGGCCAAGCTGCGGATGGCGGCGGGCGGCAAGGACATGGACGTGGCGGCGCTCAAGGCGTTTCAGGACGCCACCACAAGCACGCCGTTGAACGCGAAAAAGGCCGATCCGCTTTCGGGTGACGGGATGCTTGCCGCGTCGCAAATGTTGAAGTTTCTTCTGGCCCGTCCCAGCTTCACGCTGTCGACGCTGCAGGTCGATACGGCGCGAGGCACGTCGACGCTCAGCCTGGACATTGGCCTGGACTCGCCGTCATTCTGGAAACGCGACCCCATCGCCGTCGCCAAGGAGGTCGTGCGCAACCTGAGCGTGCGATTGAAGCTGTCGCCGGACAACCTGGCCGATGTGATCGCGGCGCGGGCGGAACTGAAGGGCGCCACGCGTGAGGCGGCCCGGTCGGCGGCCGAGCGGGAAGCCGCAGGGCTGCGCGGCCTGATCGCCGCCACGCCCTGGGCCCGTATCGAGGACGGCGTGATCCAGTTCGAGGCGGACTACCGCGATGGTCAAGTCGACATCAACGGCAAGCGCATCCCCATCGAGATGTTCTTGGGCCAGATGATCATGCGCAATTCGCCGGGCGCCGCGCCGGCGCCCTGACATTCAGAACGGCAAGGCGCCCGCCGCGAGTTCGCCGTTGCGCAGCACGGCCACGTGAAACCGCTTGTCCGCGGCCTTCATAATGTCTTCAGCCGGGTCGCCCTGCACCAGCAGCAGGTCGGCCACCTTGCCCTCTGCAATCACGCCGTGGTCGGTCATGCCCATCAGATCATGGCCGCGCGACGTGCCGGCGATCAACGCGTCCACCGGCGTCATGCCGAACTCCACCATGTAGGCCAGTTCCATGGCGTTCTCGCCGTGCAGGTTGAACGGCGTGCCCGCGTCGGTCCCCAGCGCGATGCGCCCGCCCGCCTTGTAATACATCTGGAACGACTCGCGATGCCGCTGTTCCACCGCGCGGGCCTTTTCCACCGCGTACGCGGGTATGCCGTTGTCGGCGTTGGCGATGATGTTGCGCACGGCGGCGATGGTCGGCACGAGATACGTCTCGGCCTCCAGCATTTCACGCAGGCAGTCGTCGTCCATGAAGATGCCGTGTTCGATTGAATCGATGCCGGCGCGCACCGCGTTCAGGATGCCCTGTGTGCCCTGCGCGTGGCTGGCGGTGCTCTTGCGAAAGCGCTTGGCCTCGTGCACGCCCGCCTTCATCTCGTCGAAGCTGTAGTGCGCATCCATGGGGCTGACGCCCGGCGTCATGACGCCGCCCGTGGCCATGATCTTGACCAGATCGCAGCCGGCGTGAACCTGTTCGCGCACGGCCTTGACCACTTCCTCGCATCCGTCGGCCACGCGGCCGATTCGGTTGCCGTGGCCGCCCGTCATGCAGATGATGCGGCCCGACGCCTTGATCGTGGGACCGGGAAAAACGCCGCGCGCGATGGCATCGCGCACGCCGAATTCCAGATAGTCCTTGCCGCCGCAGTCGCGTAGCGCCGTGACGCCGCCGCGCAGGCTGGCCTGCGCGTTCTCCAGCGCGGTCAGCGTGATCTGCGCGGGGCCCTGCTTGCTCAATTGGGCGTTGGGGTCGGCGCCGCCGGTGTACACCAAGTGCACGTGGCAATCCGCCAGGCTGGGCATGAGCGTCATGCCGGTGGTGTCCACCCTTGCACCCGCGTAGCCTGAGAATTCGCCCGCAGGCGCCACGCGGGCCACGCGTGCGCCCTCGACCAGCACGCCGTGGTCAGGCAGTGTCTGCCCCTCCCCGTCGAAAACCTTGCCGCCGATGAAGAGGGTTTGCCGTGACTCGCTCATGTCAGTGGACTCCGTTGGCGCGCGGTTTCAACCCACTACGTCCAGGCCCTCGCGGGACATGGATTGCAGGCGGGGCATCAGACCGAGCAGGTGTTGGCTGTAGGGGTGCTGCGGGTGTTCGAACAGGGTTTCGGTCTCAGCGACTTCCAGCAGTTCGCCGTGGCGCATCACGCCGACGCGATCGCACATCTGCCGGATCACCGGCAGGTCGTGGCTGATGAACAG
>NZ_DIEJ01000305.1:0-16724 GCF_002418565.1 Achromobacter sp. UBA5777
GGGGCCGCGCCCCGCGTCGAGCCGCACGCCGGCCGGCAGGTCGGAGCCGTCCGCCATGCGCAGCGCCAGCGAGGCGATGGGACCGCTGCTGCGGATCAGGCCGTGCGGCAAAGCGTAGGTCTGCCGGTTGCCTGCCTCGTCGGCGCGCCAGAGGCCCGTGAGTGCGGCGCTGGAGAACGAGAGCCCGGGCGCGTCGGGGCTGGCCAGGAGCACGAGCGGCGAGCGGACGCCGCCGCCCGCATCCATCGTGAACGGGCGCGCCGCGTCGGCGTCACGGCGTTCAAGCGAATCGGCCAGCAGTTCGTCGAGCAGCGCCGTCGATGTCCATTGCGGCGGCGTCGACAGGCCGTCGCGGATGGGAACGCTGAACGCATCGACCGATGGTGCGGGAATACCGCCGAGCGCCTGGCGCAGCGAGCGGAACGCGTCGTCCCGCGTGTCGTTGGCAGTCGTGTCGGAGGCAAACACCGGGTCGCGCTGCCACGCGCTCAGATCCGGCGGCGGCACGTCGGCGGGGTTGCCGGGATTCGGGTTGGCGTTGGGGTCGGGCCGCGTGCCCGGATCCGTGCCGGGATTGGACCCAGGATCCGTGTCAGGATTCGTGCCCGGGTTCGGCTCGGTCTGCGCGGCGGCGACCGTCAGCGTGATGATGCGCGAGACGCTGGCGCCCGACGTGTCGGTGGCGCTCACAACCACGGCAACGCTGCCTTCGGCTGTCGCGGTCCCTCGGATGGTCAGGGTCGCCGGATCGAAGGTCAGCCCTTCCGGCAGGCCGTCGATCCGCCACGTGAGCGCATCGCCGTCGGCGTCGGTGAAGAGCCCGGCGGGGAACGTGTATGCGTAGGGCTCGCCCACCCGGACGACACCCGGTGTCAGTGCGATCCCGCTGTCGACGGGCGCGGTGTTCGGCGGCTCGACGGCTTCGAAGATCACGTCGCGCGACACGGAGGCGCCTTCCGGATCCGTCACGGTGATGACGACCGTGTATTGCCCCGTCCCGGCAAGCACGCCGGAGATCGTGCGGGTGGCGGGATCGAAGGTCAGCCCCACAGGTAGGCCGCCGACGCTCCACGTCAGCTTGCCGCCTTCCGGATCACTGAAAAGCGTTTCCGGCAGGGTCACCGTGTAATCGCGTCCGGCCAGCGCGGTCTCGGGCGTGTACGGGTCGGCGCCGGCGACCGGCGCCTGATTGGGCAGGCGGACGGTGACGTCCACGTCATAGCCCGCGCTGGCGATGTCGCCGTCGTTGAGCGTGATGGTGACGCTGCGCGTGCCAGGCGTGCCGTCGGTGCTGGCGTAGGTCACGCGGTGCAGCAGCGCATTGGCCTGTGCGCGGTCGACGGCGCCGGTGAAGCGCAGCGTCGCGTTGTCGCCAGTCTGAGTCAGCGTGGCGATGGCCTGGCCGTTGAACGAGATGACGTCCCCGGCGAGCGTGTAGCCGTCGCTGGCCAGGAAGCCGAAGCGGTCGCCCGCTTGTCCGTTGAAGGTGACGCTGGCGCCTTGATAGTTGTTCGCCGCATCCAGTTCGGCGTCCGAGAGCGCAAGCGTCGGCGCGACCGGCACGCCATCGCCGTCGATGATGTACACGGGCTGCGGGGCCGGCGGGGCGTTCAGGACGTCCAGTTCGTTGCCCACCACGATCACGCCGCCATCGGCCGACACCGCAATCTGGCCGGCCCCGGCCAGCCCGCTCTGCGAACTGATCAGATTGAGCGTTGCCGTGGCGTAGTAGTTGAGCGTGCCGTCCGCCAGGGTCACGAACAGCGCCTTGCCATCCGCGGACAGTGCGACGCTCTCCACCGTCTGGCTGCCGGTGAGCGTGCCCAGATGCGTCAGCGCGCCGGTCGCCGCGTTCAAGCGGAAGGCATCGATGGCCTGCGGGTTCTCGTGCACTTCATACCCGCCGGTCCAGCCGTTGAACGAGGACGTGCGGCTGTTGGACACGAAGATCGTGCTGCCGTCGGCGCTGACGGTGATGTGCTGCAGGTTGGAGAACGAGACGGTCTGGCCGGCCGCGTCCGTGCCGCCGCCCTGGATGTGCGTCAGGACCGACAAGGCGCCGCTGACGTCGCGGCGATAGACGATAAGCGTCGAACTCGAGCTGGTGTTGGTCACCACGAAGAGCAGGTCGCCGCGCACCGCGATGTCGGTGGGCTGCCACAGGAACGGCTCCGCGTTCATATCGCCGCTGATGGCGCCGATATATGTGAGCGCGCCGCTTTGCGCGTCGCGGTTGAAGTAGGCGATCCCGTAGCTGTTGATCAGGTACAGGTTTTTGCCGTCTTCGGACAACGCAATGCCCTTCATGTCGTTCAGGCTGCCGCCATCCAGCTCGTAATTGCTGGTGATGGTGGCCTGGGGGGTCAGCGTGCCGTCGGCGCTCACGCCGAACACGCCAATGGCGTTGCCGTCCGCGCGCAGGGCGTACAGGCTCTTGCCGTCGGTCGAGCTCACCAACTCCTTGATGCCCGCAAGATTGCCGACGCCGGCGAACGTGCGCACGTAAGTCAGCGAGCCGGTGTCGCCGTCGCGGCTGAACACCGCGATGGCGCCCTTGCCGTCGGCCACGTAGACGCGCGCGCCATCGGCGGACACGACGCTGGCGGTGGGCTTTTCCAGACCGGGAATCGTCGTCAGATCCTGCACGTGCGTCAGGTCGCCCAGCGACAGCACCGGATCGGCATCGACGACCGGCGCATCGTTGATGGCCGTGATGTTGATGGAGAAGTCCATTGCCGTCGACGCGAGGCCGCGCTGGTCGGTCAGCGTCACGCTGATGGCCACGCTGTCTACGGGCGCGTGGCTGCTGTTAGCGTAAGTGATCTGGCGCAACGTGTTCTGCACGTCGGCCTTGGTGGGAATGGAACCGGCCTCGTCGCTGAAGCGGATCGTCAGCACGCCGTCGGCCTGCGACACCGCGCCGATCGCCACGCCGTCCTTTTTCAGGACGCCGTTTTCCAGCGTCAGGCCGTTGCCGGGCTCAAAGCCCAGCGCGTCGGTGGCGCTCTTGCCCGCGCCCAGCGTGATCGTCAAGACGGCGCCGTCGTAGTTGCCCGCGCCGCCGTTGAAGGCGTCCAGCTGCGCATCGGCAATCACGCTATCGGGCGCGATCAGGACGGCATCGGCGCGTTCGGTGTAGGACACGTCGTCGCCGCCGGTGACGGTGGGCGGCGTGTTGGGGCTGGTCGGGCCGGCCAAAGTGACCGTTGCGGCATCATCCGCATCCGTCGAGCCATTGACGGTGTCCCACTCCTGCACGGTCAGGCTGATCGTGCGCGTGCCGCTCAGCGGGCTGGCGGCGTTGGCGTAGGTGAGGCTGTCGATGACCTGGGCGGCGCGTTCGCCCGACGAGTTCAGGTAAAGGGTCACGGTGGTGACGCCGTCGGCGATGGTCACCATGTACTGCAGGCCGGAGGCCGTGGTCTGCGGGCCGTTGGAGTCCTTGTCCAGCCGGATCTTGCTGCCGTCCACGCCCAGGATGTCCTGTGCGTTGGCGGGGCTGATGGTGACGATGACGCGGGCCACGTTCTGGCCGGATTCCACGGTGTCGACCGTAGTGCCTTCGAACAGCTTGACCGGTTCGCCTTCGGCCGGGAACGTGGGATTGCGCGGCGTGGTGTCGATGATCGGCGCGTTGTTGACGCCTTCCAGTTCGATCTCGGTCAGCAGTTCATCCTGATGGCCGTCGCCATCGTGCAGCGTGGTGCGCAGCACGATGGTCGCGCCGTCGCGGGTGGGATCGTTGCTGGCATTGCTGTAGGCGATGCGCCGCAGCACGTTCTGCGCGTCTGTCTTGCTGATGGGGCCGGTGAACGTCAGCGTCAGCACGCCGTTCGTCTGCGAGAAGGTCGCGATGGCGACGTCGTTCAACAGAATCTGGCCGCTGGTGGTGTCAAGGCGCAGGTTGTCGCCGTCGATAAAGCCGAAGCGGTCGTCGGCATGCGTGCCGTCGGCGCGTTCAACCGAGATGCTGGCGCCCTTGTAATCGCCCTGTCCGTTGTTCAGCGCATCGAGCTGCGGATCGGACAGCGTGGCCGACGGCAGAATGGCCACAGGCGCTGCCCCTTCCGTGTAGTGCGCGGCGGCGGGCTTCAGGTCCAGCACCAGCACGCCGTCGTCGAACGAGAATTGGCCCGTCAGATAGAGCTTCGTGCCGTCTTCGCTAATCGTTGCGCTGCGGATCTCGCCGAAGCTCACGCCGTCGCCAAACGGGTCGCCATAGCCCGAGATCTCGCCAACGCGCACGGGCACACCGTCCGCGCCGCGGCTGTACACGCCGATCCGGTCGCTGGCGATCACGAACACGGCGGAGCCGTCCGGCGACACGACGATCTGCTTGACGTCTCCGGCCGGCAGCGTCGTGGCCAGCGCGGTGAGCCGGCCATCTGCGTCCACAGCAAGCGTATGCAGGCGATGCTGATTGTCGTCGAAGTCGACCACGTAAAGCGTCTTGCCATCCGGCGAAGCCGTCAGCGTCTGCGTGAAGTAGAACTGGTCCGCCGCGGCGGGGTCCTTGCCCTGCGCGGCCATGACGAACGCCGGGACGCCGCTGGGGTCCAGCGAGAAGACGCTGGCCAGCGTGCTGCCGCCGGACGTGCCCACGAAAAGGAAGCGGCCATCGGCAGACAACGTCAGCGCATTGGCGCCGTCCAGTTGCAGGCCGGTGTCGCCCGCGTCGGTATAGGTATGGATCAGCGCGAGCGTGGCGCCGTCCTGCCGGAAGACCAGCAGGTTGTCGCCCGCCGTCGCGTAGACGAGGCCGCCGGTGGCGAGCACGTCGCGGATCATGCCGTATTCCGTGACGATGTCGGCACCAAAGGTGCCCTGCGCGGTAAGCATTCCCGTCGCCGCATCGCGGCTGAAGAGCACGACACCCTGGTTGGCGACCACGTAAAGCGATTTGCCGTCGGCCGACACGCGCAGATCCGCGGCGCCGGCCAGCGCGCCGACTTCACCGTTGCCGATGGCCTGCGCGATGCGCAGCGTGCCGTCCGCGCCGCGCTCAAGCACGTACAGCGTGTTGACCTCCAGGTCGGCCTGCGCGTCCATGTTCCACTCGGTGGTGGTGCGCAGCAGGTAGAACTTGCCGTCCGCCTCGAAAACATCGAGCGCGCCTTCCAGCGCAGTGGACGGCGCGCCGTCGGCAAGTTGGCTGATCAGTTCATTCAAACCTACCGAATCGATGGGCGTGGTCAGCACCGGCGCTTCGAACTGCACGTTCACTTTGGCGACGACGTCCAGTTCGGCGGTGTCCTTGCCGCCGTTGTCGGTGCCGCCGCTGTCGCGCACGGCGGTCAGCGAAATGCTGCGCTCGCCCGTCGTCGGGGCGGCGGCATGGTTCGCATAGGCAATGCCGTCCACCAGCGCCGCCGCCTGATCGCCCGTCATGCCGGCGGCGGGCGTGATCGTGATGGTGACCACGCCGTTGTCGATGGTGACGGTGTAGGCGTGACCCGATGAGGTCGTGCCGTTGCCCGCGACCAGCGCGATGGCGGTGCCGTCCACGGTCAGCGTTTCGCTGGCGCCGTTGGCCACGGGCGATACGGTGAGGGTCAGGCCGGCGATCGTCTGGCCATTCTCGACGGTCGAGATCGTGGTGCCGTCGAACAGGCCGACGGCGGATTCACCGGGGCTGTATTTGACGTCGACCGGCGTGGAGACAACGACCGGCGCGTCGTTCACCTGCGCGACCGTCAGCGCAAGCACGACGCTGTCCACGCCGCTGGCGAACTGGTCGCGCACCTGCACCGTCAGGCGGATGGCGGCGCCCGGGTCCTTGCTGTCGTGCGTGTAGGTCACCTGCTGCAGCACGGCGTTGGCGGTGGCGGTGCTGACCTGGCCGGTGAAGGCGATGGTGAGGATGCCACCCGCGCTGGTGAAGTCGGCGATCCTGACGTCGTTCAGCCGGATTTCGGAACCCACCAGCGTGAGCCCGTTCGCGCCGTCAAAGCCAAAGTGGTCGTTGGCGTTCGCGCCGCCGTCGCGCACGATCGTGATGGTGGCGCCGTTGTAATCGCCAGCGCCCGAGGCCAGTGCGTCGTAGTCCGCGTCCCCGAACGTCAGCCCGGCGGCCGGTTTGATCGTCTGGCCTTCCGCATAGGCGTCCGAGAGCGCCTTCTCGATGTCGATGTGCGCCAGGCCGGCGGCGTTGTAGAAGCCGCCGACATACATCGACGATCCGTCCGGGGAAATCCCAAAACGGAAGGCGCGATAGTTGCCCGAGGCGCCCTCGTGGGCAATGGTCTTGACCAGCGTGGGCGCGCCGTCGGCGCCGATGCTGTAGACGTTCAGGGCGCCGGTCAGGCCGCCGGCATAGAGGGTCTTGCCGTCTGCCGACAGTTCCAGGCCCCACATCTGGGCGCCCACGGACGAAACCTTCGTGACCGTCTTCGCGATCGGGTCGAAGCGCAGCGTCAGGATGCCATTGCTTCCCGCGGACACGTAGATGGTGTCCCCCGACACCGCGATGCTGCGCGCGAAGTTGCCGACGTCACCCGTATGCGTCACGAGTTGTGTGAGGCTGCCGTCGGGATTGGCGGCGTAGATGGTCAGGGTATTGGTGCCAGCGACGAACACGCGGCCCTGCGCGTCGACCTCGATGGCAGACGCGGTGCTGAAGGGTTGATTCTCGTACGTGCCGGAGGCCGTCAGTTCGCCGTTGGCGCCGATGCCGTAGGCGTACAGGGTGTTCCCGGCGACGCCATACAGGTGGCCGTCCTGCGATGCGACAAGCTGCTTGACCTGCGTGCTGCCAAGCTCGACGCTCTGGCCGCTGGCCGTGAGCGTGCCGTCCGCATTGACGTTGAAGCCGGTCAGGAAATAGTTGCCGCCGTCGGCCTTCTGGCCGGCGAGGTACACGTGTTTGCCGTCGGCCGAGTACACGGCCGACGCCGCGCTGAGCAGGCCCTGGATCTCGATGCCGTTGGCATCGTTGCCGTCGTTCACGGCGCCCTGTACAAAGCGCTGCGCCAGCGTCAGTTCACCCGTGTTCGGGTTGCGCGTGAAGACGCTGAGCGTGCTGTTGCCCGCGGGGGAAACCTGATGGTTGTTCGTCCCGTTGCCCAGCACGATGACGGTGTAGCCGTCGTCCGACACCTGAACGCTGTAGACGTACTGGTCGTAGCCGTTGATCCGGCCATCCGAGGTGTAGCTCAGATCGCTGTCGTCGATGTCGAACGCGGGCGCGCTGTTGGCGGCTTCGGCGGCCGAGACGACGCGCAACGTCATCTTGTGGTCCGCGGTCAGGCCGGCCTTATCCGTCACGCGCACGGTCAGGACGTAATCGCCCGGGACGGTCGGCGTGCCGCTCAGCGTGCGCGTGGCCGCGTTGAACACGAGGCCTGCCGGCAGCGCCTCGACGATGCGCCACGTGAGGGTGTCGCCGTAACGGCTGTCCGGATCGGAGAACATGTCCGCGCGCAGGGTGGCGGTATAGCCGCCCTCTCCCGCGGTGACCTGCCCGAACGAGGCCGGTGCGCTGCTGCTGGCGACTGGCTCACGATTGGGGGTCTGAACCACTTCCAGATTCAGATCCAGCGTCACGCTGGCGCCGTACGCATCGGTGACGGTGATGCTGATGGGATAGGTGCCGGCGGCAAGTGCGGTGCCGGACAGGGTACGGGTCTCGGGATCGAAGCTGATTCCGGCGGGCAACCCCGTGACGCGCCAGGTCAACCGGTCGCCGTCCACGTCGTTGAAGAGGTTCTCTGGCAGGACGAGGTGGTAGTCCTTTTCCGTGGTGACCGTCTCCGGCGTGTAGCCGTTGGCCACCCCGGCGTCGATCCGCGGTCCCGTGTTGCTGCGGAAGATGATGGACAGGGCGTCGCTGTTCAACGCGCCGTCATTGGCCTGCACGGTCAGCGTGATGAACGTGCCGGCCGCGAGGGCCGAATTGCCGTAGCTCACCTGTTGCAGCACCTGGTTCGCCACGGCGGTCGTGGCATCGCCGGTGAAGCGCAGCGTCAGGGTCTCGCCATTGACGGTGTACGTGGCGATCTGGGCGCCGCCGCGCAAGATGACGCCGTTGGTCATCGACAGCCCGTTGCCGCTCTCGAACCCGAACGCGCCGCCGGGCACGGATGCCTTGATGGTCACGCTGGCGCCGTTGTAGTTGCCGGCGCCGCCGTCCAGCAGATCGTAATTGCGGCCGGACAGGCTGACGCGGTCGCCGAGAACGGTGTCCTGGCCCAGCGTCAGCGATTGCAGCGTCGTGTAGCGGGTCAGGCCATTGCCCGCCACCACCAGCGACGTGCCGTCCTTGGACAGCGAGATGTCTGCGCCATGGGTCTTGCCTGCGGCGCTGCCGAGCAGCGTCAAGCCGCCGTCGCCGGACACGGCGTAGACACTGACAGTGCCGGCGGTGGTGGCGGCATACAGCAGCGTGCCGTCCGCGTTCAGCGTCAGGCTGCCGATGTTGTCGCTGGCCACCGTGCCCGCGCGCGTCAGCAGATTGTCGGCGCCAAGCCGGAAGACCGAGATGTTCCTGGCGCCCGGTTCACCCACGAACAGCAGTTTGCCGTCGGCGGACATGCTGATCGCGTAGTCGACGGCGTCCTGGCCGGTCTTGTCCAGCAGGAGGCTGTCGACAAGATTCAGCACGCCGGCTGCGTCACGCTGATAGATCTTGAGCGTGTGATTGGCGTTGATGCCCGCGCCGCTGTGAATGACGGTGACGTAGCCGCCGGCCGTGGCAAGACTGGCGTTGCGCACGGCGTCCAGACGCTGGATCTGCGTGAGCGCGCCGGTGTCGGTGTCGCGGCTGTAGACGTGCGCCTCGCGGCCAAAGTTGTTCGACGCGTCCACGTAGACCTGCGTGCCGTCATCCGAGATCGCCAATCCGCCGGTGGACCCGCCGCCCACCGATAGCGTGGCCGCATGGCTCAACGCGCCGGTCGATTCGACATTGAACTGGTTCAGGTTGCCGTTGCTGGAGATCGTGTAGACCGACTTGCCGTCGCCGCTGACCACCAGATGATTGACCGTGCCCAGGTCGGCCACCGTCAGGTCCTGTGTCTTGCTGAGCAGGCCCGAGGCCGCGTCCACGGCAAAGATGGACAGCGTGTTGTTGCTGCCCGCCGCGTAGACGAACCTGCCGTCGGCGGAATAGGCGACCTCGGTGGCGCCGGCCAGGCTGCCGGTACCAAAGTGATCCGCTTCCTGCAGCAGGTCGCCCTTCACCTCGGGCGCCACGTTGATGCGGCTGTCGATGTCGATCGTGGCCGTGATGGCGGACAGGTCGGCCGTCTGGCCGCCCGCGTCGGACAGGCTCTTGAGCGAGACCGACACCTTGCCGCCGTCCACCGACTTGTCCAGGATCTGGAAAGACATGCCGTCGATCAGCGCCGCGACACCGGCAGGCGCCGGGTCGAACGCGTCCAGCTGCAGCGTGATGGTGGTGGTGTTGCCGCTGACGGCAACGGTATAGACGTAGCCGTCGCCATCGGCGCGCGTCGTGCCGCTGCCGCCTTCCAGGGCAATGGTCTTGCCGTCGATCACCAGCGCCTGGTTCGCGCCGCTGCGATCCACCGTGACGACCAGTTGCGTCAATTCGTCCGTGCCGCTGGTCTGGCCATGGACGTCGACACCGCTGAACAGATCGACCGGCGCAAAGGTATCGCTGCTGTCGGTGACGACGACGGCCGCTTCAGTCGGCGTCGCGTCCACGCCGGGCGCCGTCTCGGTCGGCGGCACGGCCTGCGCGGCCACGTCCACCGCCGTCGTCACGGCGGCGGCATCAAGCAGGAAGCGGGGTTCCAGGGCCAATGCCTGGCGGCGGAGCGTGGGGATTCGGCGGGAAGTCATGGAAGTCCTGGAACAAATGTGGTGATGCGGGGTTTGGCTTATTCGACGAGCGTGGTCAGCGCCGCGAGCTGGCGCAGTTCGTCGACGATGTCGTCGAGCCGGCTCTGGATGCGGCCTTCGGAAACCACGAAGTCCTTGCCGGACAGGTAGATCTGGTCCGATCCCTTTTCCGCGCAGACGGCCAGCCCGGGGCCCGCAATGCGCCGGAAGTCCGACGCGCTGCGGATCTGGCCGTCTTCGTCCGTCTCTTCGTCATTGCCCGTGACGATCAGGTAGAACTTCAGGTCGCGGGCGCGAAAGCTGCTGCACAGGCGGGCGAAGCGTTCGGTCACGACGTTGTCGTCGCCGCCGCCGTTGTCCGAGTCGCCATCGATCTTCTGGCCGACGTAGGCGTTGTAGGAATCGGTGTCGAACCAGCGCTGGCCCGTGGAGTTGGCCAGGAACACGATGGCCTTGACGCGATCGCCCGTGCCGTCGTCGAAGTCGCGGGGCAGATCGTCCTCCAGGCCCCAGCCGGACCCGCCGCGAAAGGCCGGCGCCAGCGCCATGGCGGCCCAGCCCATGGCGATGGCATGGTTGGTGTTGAAGCGCGTGCTCATTTCGTCGAGCCGTTCGCCGATCTTGCCCAGGTCGTTGGTCAGTGGCAGCAGCGCCGCGTGGGGGCAGCCGCGGTCGGCGACCATCCAGCGCGTGTCGTTCACGCCGTTGGCCTGGCCGAAGTCCGGGTTGGGGCCGATCCAGCGGATGGGCGGGGCGCCCGGACTGCCGTTGTCGGGCAGGTCGTGGCGGTAGTACACGCCGAACTGCCCGGCGGGCGGATCGGTCCAGAAATAGTTGTCGCCGCGGTTCAGGCCACGGTACATGCACAACAGGTTGGCGCGCCGGTCGGGAATGCGGCGGTCGGCCAGGCCCGCGTAGCCCGAGCGGAACAGCGAGGTGAGTTCGACCGGGTTGAGCGCGCCCGGCTTGCTCCACAGGCGGATGCGGTTGGACTGCGCCGGATCGTAAACGCTGACCGCCTGGCTGTAGGGCACCAACGCGAGCCAGGCGCTGTCGGCATCTTCCAGCAGGCGGGAGGCGAACGACTTGCCCAGCCGGCGCAACGCGGCCAGGTTGTTGGCGTCTTCGCCGAGCGAGTTGGGCAGCGCAAGCGCCACTTCCAGCGAGCGCTGGCGCGAGACGGCGGCCGACGCGACGGTGACGGCCTCGTCTGGCGTCTGCGAGAGGATGCTCGAGGCTTCGAACGTGGCCGTGACGCGCGTGCCGGGCATGTCGTTCTTCGTGATGGTCTCGGTCCGGACGGACAGCGCGCGGCCCAGCTGCGCGCGGTCCATGCCCAGGTTGACCGCCACGTAGCGTTCGGCGATGTCCTGGATGTCGGCGTCGCGGGACTTGGCGTAGGCCGCGGCGGATGCCAGCGCCGCTGCGTCGGTGGCGCGCTTGAGCTGCGCGGCGTCGGCGGTCATGCGCGTGCCGTCCGAAGCATAGGCGGCCAGCGCGGCGACGGCGCCGATCAATAGCAGCAGGAATACGGCGGACGCGCCGCGTTGGCGGGCCAGCGAGAGGACGCGGTCGGGACGTTGCTTCATGGTTGGGCGTAGGCCAGGCCGGAAGCGACGCTTTCCGCGCGCAGCGTTTCATCCAGCGTGATGGTTCGGGAGGTGGCGCGGAACACGGCGGCCGTCTGCAGCAGGTCGGGCAGCGGCATGCCGGCCCAGATGGAGATGTCGGCGGTGTCGCGGCAGGCCTTCACCACGATCATCGACAGGGTGCTGTTGTCGACGTTGCTCTCGCCGGAATCGGGGCGGTCTTGCGGCAGGACGCCGGTGTACTGGCCGCCGGAGGCCGGCGCGTCGCATAAGTCGCCCGCGCCGCCGCGTTGCAGCGCCCAGGCGATGCGGCCGGACTCGAGCACGTTCAGGATGATGAGCTGCTGCATGTCTTCGTGGCCCTGCATGGCAAGCTGCGCCAGCACGTCGACGCCGGCGGCGGTCAGGGAAGGCTGCGCCGCGATGTTCAGGGCCATGGCGCCCGCGGCGTTCTCCACGCGGATGCGTTCGCTGTGGATGCGCTGCATGTCGGCGCCGATCATGCCGACGCCCAGCAGGATGGGCAGCGCAAGCGCCGCTTCCACGGCCAGCGCGCCGCGCTGGCGCCGGCGCGGCGTCGTGGCGTGGCGGGGTGGACGCGGGGCGGCGGTCACGGCTGGGATTCCTGATTGCGTTGCGGCAGGTAAGCCAGCACCTGCTGATAGCGATAGCGGAAGGCGCCGCTGTCCACGCCCAAGAGACGCGGCAGCGGCGTGATGAAGTCCTTGCGCACGTCGACCTCGATGCGCCACGCGGGCACGTTGGTCAAGGCAGCGGCCTGAGTCTCGTCCTCGGCGCCGCCGCCGCCCATGGCGTCCAGCGACGCAAAGCGCTCGACTTCGACGGTGGCGATGTTCTCGTCGTCCAGGTAGTTGTGCGAGGCCGCCACCATGCGCGAGCGCACCAGCGACTCGATGGCGCCGCCGTCCTGCATGCCCGCCGCGCCGTCCAGGCGGAACTGCTGCACGGCGCGTTCCAGCGCGCTGGCGCCCATGTTGATGGTCAGTCCGATATTGGCCAGCTCCATGAACATCATCGCCGCGGCGATGACGACGGGCAGGACGTACGCGGCTTCGACCGACAGCGAGCCGCGTTGGCCGCGCAGGAACCGGTGCATGATCGGCGCTTGGTCAGCCATTGCCGTTCGCCTCTTTGTCGCGCAGTTGCAGCACATGGCGGCTGGCGGCCATCAGTTCGCTGCCCACTGCGGCGCCGTCGCGGATGCGCTGGCGGCGCTGCGCGAAGTCAGCCAGCGCCTGCGGCACGAGCGCAGGCGCCATGATGCCTTCCAGCGTCTTGCGCGCTTCGGCTTCGTCGCCCTGCAAGACCTGGGCGAATGCAAGGTTCAGCTTGAGCGTCGGGAGCTGGACCGCGTCGGCCTGCGACAACAGGCGGATGGCTTCCTGCGCATCGCCGCCGGCCAGGTGCGACAGCGCCAGGTTGTTCAGGACACGGAAGTCCGACGGATCCAGTTCCCACGCCTGCGCCAGCAGCTTGCGGGCCTGCGCGTGGTCGCCGCTGGCGTCCAGCAGCACGCCCTTGGCGTTCAATGCGGCGACGTTGTTGGCGTCGGCCGCCAGCGTGCAGTCGAAGTCCTGCAGGGCGGCGTCGCGCTGGCCCATCGCCATGCGGGCGCGGCCCAGGCCGTTGCACAGCGTGACCGTCGCGGCAGGCGTGAGTGTCGTACCCGCTTCGTTCAGGGCGCGGCGGGCGCGGCCGAACAGGGCCAGGTTGTCGCGCGGCGATTGGGTGGGCGCGGCCACGCTGGCGTATTCCAGCAGCTCCAGCGGCTTCAGGCTGCCGCGCTGTTCAAGCTGGGCGTAGACGCCGGCCGCGCCTTCGTAGCGGCCCTGGTCGCGCAGCAGGCGAGCGAGCTTCAGACCTTCGGCCGCCGCGTCGCCGTTGCTGGCGAGCGGGCGCGGCGAGGCCGTGTTGCCGCTGGACTGGGTCAACAGGTTGCGGCTGCTGGGCGCGGCGGTGGAATCGGACTTGCTGAATGTGCTGCACGCGCTCAGCAGCGCGGCCATCAGCACGACGCCGGCGGCGCGGGTCAGGCGCATGGTAGGCAGCGGGAACATCGGAAGGGTTGCGATCATTGCATCAGGGTCCGGATAACGCGCATGAGCGCGGGCGTGGCGACGATGGCGACCACGGGCGGCAGGATGAGGGTCATGAGGGGAACGCTGAGCTGCGCGGGCAGCTTGCCGGCTTTCTCTTCCAGTTCGAGGATCAGGCGGCTGCGGCTTTCCTCAGCGATCGTGCGCAGCGCCTGGGCGAGCGGCGTGCCATAGCGTTCGGCCTGCACCAGCGACCCCACCATGCTTTCGATGGTCGGCACGCGCGTCCGGTCGGCCAGATGGCGCAGCGCGGCGGCGCGGTCGGGCAGCAGTTGCAGTTCGGCGCTGGTGAAGGCCAGTTCGTCGGCCATGGCGGGCGCGCTGAAGGCCAGTTCCCGCGACACCACCTTCAGGATGCGCGGAAACGGCAGGCCGGCCTCGGCGCAGATCACCATGAGGTCCAGCGCGTCGGGCATGCTGCGGGCCAGGGCTTCGTGACGCCGGCCGGCGCGCAGCTTGACCAGCAGTTCGGGCAAGGTGGTGCCGACGAACAGCGAGATCAGGCCCACGGCCAGACCGGTCAGGCCGAAGCGCGTCTGCGGGCTGGTCAAGAGCCACAGGGCCACCGCGCACAGCACGACGCCGCTGCCGTACTTGGCGGCCATGAAGAGGCCGCTGGCCTCGGGGCGGCGCCAGCCGGCCTGCGCCAGCAGGCGTTCGGTGGCCAGGCGGTCCTGCTCGGTGCCGGCCAGTTTCATGCCGAAGGCGGCGATGCCTTGGGCGACGGGAGGCAGCGGCGAGCTGGAGTCCAGCGCGATGGAGACCGTGCTTTCGCCAGCGCCTCGGCCACGGCGGCCCAGCCGCTCGTGCAGGGGATTGCGGCGCGACTCGGCGCGCAGCAGCCAGACGGCCAGCACGATGCCGGCGATGAAGGCCAGGAGCAGCAGGGGCGCCAGGGGATCGGAAAAGAGGGGCATGGCAGCTAGTCGCGGGGCAAGGTCAGCGGATCCGCTTGACCATCAGATGGGTGATGAACAGGCCCAGCCCAACGCTGGCGGCGGCGTAGATCATCACCTTGACGCCCGCCGCGTCGTTGAACATGAAGCGGAAGTCGTCCGGGGAGTTCAGGTACATGTAGAGCAGCACGCCTGGCACCAGCAGAGCGACGATCTTGGCCGAGGCGCGCGCCTCGGACGTCTTGGCCTGAACCTTCATGCCCAGTTCGGCGCGCGCACGCAGCGTGGCGGACAGGCGCTCCAGCGTGTCGCCGAGCCGGCCGCCCGATTCCTGGCTGATGATGAGAATGACGGCAAAGAAGCGGTATTCGGGCAGCGGCACGCGCTCGGCCGACGACTGCATGGCCTGCTTGAGCGGCACGCCGAGCTTGAGCCAGTTCTCGATTTCGCGCAGCTCGGGCGCCAGCGGACCGTGCAGGTGATCGGCGGCGATGCCGAACGCGCTTTGCAGCGGCACGCCCGAGCGGCAGATCCGGGTGATGCCGTCGATCGCTTCGGGCAGGCTGCGCGCCAGCGCGGCCAGGTGCTTGGCCATGGCCTGTTGATAAAGCATCGTGCACAGCGCGGCCCACAGCAGCGGCGCGGCCAGCAGCGCCAGGAGGAACGGCGTGCCGGTCATGCGCACCAGCGCCAGCGCGCCAACCAATGCGACGGCGGCCGAAATGAGGATGCGTTCACGCAGCTTGGGCAGCCAGCCCAGCGCGCGCAGCCCGTCGCGCAGGCGCGCCAGACGCTGCCCCAGCCACGGCCAGCGCGGAAAGAGGTCGTCCTGGCCCGGCAGCGCGATGGAGTCTGGCGATTGCAGCACGGCGGCCGCCAGGCCGCTTTCGCGCTGCATCTGCAGGCGCAGCGCCGCCAGGCGGGCCGCCATCGCGTCTTCGCGGCGCTGACGCCGGCTGTTGGCGCGCACCGCGAAAAAGCCGATGAACACCAGAAGGAAAATGAGCAGGGTGAAAAGATCAAGCATGTCCGCGCTGCCTTGCCGCCGTCAGGCGAGATCCTGGTCGAACAGGTGCGACTTCTCGGTGTAGAAGTTCGGGCGCAGGCCGCTGCCGGTGTGTTCGCCCAGCACCTGCGTTGCCGTCGAGCCGGCACGCGAGCGGAAGACGTGCAGCTCCTGCGTCTGGATCACTTCTTCTTCCATGCCGCAGATCTCCATGATCGACACGACACGCCGCGCGCCATCGCGCATGCGCTCGATCTGCACGATGAGGTCGACGGCGCTGGCGATCTGGCGGCGGATTGCGGCCAGCGGCAACTGCATGTTGGCCATCATCACCATGTTTTCCAGACGCATCAGCGCATCGCGCGGCGTGTTGGCGTGGACGGTGCACAGCGACCCGTCGTGGCCGGTGTTCATGGCCTGCAGCATGTCGAAGCACTCGCCGCCGCGCACTTCGCCCAGGATGATGCGGTCAGGGCGCATGCGCAGCGCGTTCTTCATGAGGTCGCGCTGGTCCACGCGGCCGCCGCCTTCTGCGCTTTCCGGGCGGGTCTCCAGGCGGATGACGTGTTCCTGCTGGAGCTGCAGTTCGGCGGCGTCCTCGATGGTGATGATGCGTTCGAGCGGGCTGATGTTCTGGGACAGCGCATTGAGCAGCGTCGTCTTGCCGGCGCCGGTGCCGCCCGACACGACGATGTTCAGCCGCGCTTCCATCGCGCGGCGCAGCAGCACGGCCATGTCCATCGACATCGCGCCGCGCGTCGCCAGCGATTCCAGCGACAGGTCGCGCCGCATGAACTTGCGGATCGAGATCGTGGTGCCGTCCAGCGCAAGCGGATGCGTGATGACGTTGACGCGGCTGCCGTCGGGCAGGCGGGCGTCGACCATCGGGTTGGCTTCGTCGATGCGGCGGCCCACGCGGGCGGCGATGCGCTGCGCGGTGTTGAAAACGTGCTCTTCGTCGATGAAGGTGATGGACGACAGCTCCAGCTTGCCGAAGCGTTCGACGAAGATCTGGTTGGCGCCGTTCACCAGGATGTCGTTGACCGTGTCGTCGGCCAGCAGCGGTTCGATAGGGCCTACGCCGACCATCTCGTCCAGCATCTGGCGTGCGATCAGTTCCTCTTCCTGGCCGGACAGCTGCAGGCGCTGCTCGTCGCAGATGCGGCGGATCAGCGCGTCGATCTGCGCCTGAAGCCGGTCGCGCGGCATGGCCGCCGCCTTGAGCGGGTCGATCAGCTCGAAGAGCTCGTTGCGGATCACGCGGCGCTGCGCGGTGCTTTCGGCGTTGGGCGCGGCGGCGACGGGGCGCGGGGCG
>NZ_DIEJ01000092.1:0-4487 GCF_002418565.1 Achromobacter sp. UBA5777
TGCTGCCGCACGAAATCGCCCCCGCGCTCTTGACCGCCGCGGGCCGCGCGGACGTACTGGTCTGCTACACGCGCGATGAAATGGCCGCGTTCCCGGACCACGGCACGGACGCCGCCAGCCAGGAGATGGGCGACGCCGTGTTCGGCGCGCCCTCCCGGCTGTGGGCCCGGCAGGCCGTGGCGCAAGGCCGCAACGCCTGGCTGGCGCGCTTTGACGTCGCGCCGACGGACCGCTTCGGCGCCTGCCACTGCATTGAATTGCCCTTCGTGTTCGACACCCTGCAGGCATTTGCCGATGCCCCGATGCTGGCGGGACTGCCCGCCGAGCAGGGCGAGCAACTGGCGCGCCAGACCCAGACCGCATGGCTGGCATTCATCCGGGGCGACGCGCCGGATTGGCCGCAAGCGCCACACATGCAGATCCTGGCCTGAGCCCGCTACGCCACACGACAGGCGCCGGCCGTGCCGCCGCGCCCTGCACACCAACGACACAAGGGGAATTCCATGTTCAAGCAAACCGTCCTTGCGCTGGCGCTTGCGCTGCCGCTCGCCGCCACCGCGGCCTATCCCGACAAACCGGTCAAGATCATCGTGTCCAACCCGCCCGGCGGTCCGGTCGACGTCATGCTGCGCGTCCTGGCCAGCAAACTGGGCGCGGCCTGGGGCCAGCCCGTGGTCGTGGAGAACAAGCCGGGCGCTTCGGGCATCATCAGCACCGGCGCACTGGTCAAGTCGGCGCCAGACGGCTACACGCTCGGCATGGTCGTCGCGTCGTCCGTGACCATCGTGCCGTTTGCGGTGGACAGCCTGCCGTTCGACACGCAAAAGGACCTGCAGCCCATCTCGCTGGTGGCGCGCACGCCGTTCATCTTCATCGTGCCCAAGGACAGTCCGCTCAAGACCTGGGAAGACTTCGTGCGCGAAAGCAAAGCGCGCAATCTGAGCGTAGGCTCGTTCTCGATCGGCACCGCGTTCCACCTGGTCTGGGAACAGACAGCGCGCCGTGCGGGCATCAAGGCGCTGTATGTGCCGTCGTCCTCGTCAGGCAAGACGCAGAACGACCTGATTGGCGGGCAGCTCGACGTGGGCCTGGACGCGCCGTCCAGTTCCAAGGGTCTGATCGATAGCGGACGACTAAGGGCGCTGGCAATCACCAGTCCGCAACGCTTTGGCGGCCTGCCCGACACGCCCACGCTGAAGGAGTCGGGGCTGGACTACGCGCCGCAGCCATGGATCGGCCTGATGGGACCGGCCGGCATCCCGAAGGACCGCGTCGCGCAGATCCAGAAGGCGGTGACCGACATCCTGAAGGACCCGGCCATGAAGGCGCAGATGGAAACGCTGGGCATGATTCCGATCGGCAGTTCGCCCGATGAACTGGCGGCCATCATCGAGGCCGATCGCGCCGAGATGGGACCGCTGATCAAGGAGCTGGGCATCAAGCTGCAATAGCCTCGGCGTGCGGTAAATTCCGCGCAACGTAAGCGCTGGAAACAGGGCCCCTCGCGTCGGGGCGCTCGGGTAAGATCCTCGTCAATAACAAGTTAACTACCCGAGGAGGAGAGCATGCCGCAACGCAATTCCCTGTTCCGTCTGGCGCCCTTGGCGCTGGCCGCCCACCTGATCTTTTCCGGCCCGGCGGCCGCGCAAGGGGCGCCCGGCACGCAAGGCGCGGTGCAACCCGCCGCGAATCCGGCGCTGGCCGCGCAGATCGACGAACGCGCCAAGGCCATCGAAGACAAGCTCATCGCGTGGCGCCGCGACATCCATCAACATCCGGAGCTTGGCAACCAGGAGCACCGCACGTCCAAACTGGTCGCCGATCATCTGCGCGCGCTGGGCATGGACGTGAAGACCGGCGTTGCGGGCACCGGCGTGGTCGCGGTGCTCAAGGGCGGCAAGCCAGGACCCGTGATGGCGCTGCGCGCGGACATGGACGCCCTGCCCGTCAAGGAACAGGTCGACGTGCCGTTCGCGTCCAAGGCCAAGGGCACGTACCTCGGTAAGGAAGTCGACGTCATGCACGCGTGCGGTCACGATGCGCACACGGCGATCCTGATGGCGGCCGCCGAAGTGCTCGCCGGCATGAAGGACGAGCTGCCCGGCACGGTCAAGTTCATCTTCCAGCCCGCCGAGGAAAGCCCCGCGGACTTCGAGCCCGACGGCAAGAAGATCTGGGGCGCGAAGATGATGGTGCAGGAAGGCGTGCTGGACAATCCCAAGGTCGACGCGATCTTCGGCCTGCACGTGTCCAGCGCGTATCCGGCAGGCTGGCTGGCGTGGCGCGCCGGTCCGGCGATGGCCGCCGCCGACCAGTTCTGGATCGACGTGACCGGCAAGCAGACGCACGGTGCGCGTCCGTGGTCGGGCATCGACCCCATCGTCGTCAGCTCGCAGATCATCCTGGGGTTGCAGACCATTCCCAGCCGCCAGATCAACAGCATGCTGGAACCCGCGGTGATCACGGTGGGCGCCATCCATGGCGGCAACCGCATGAACATCGTGCCCGACAGCGTCGCGATGACCGGCACCATCCGGACGTACGACGAAGGCATGAAGAAAGACATCCACCAACGCATCGCGCGCACTGCGGACATGATCGCGCAAAGCGCGGGCGCCAAGGCGGACGTGCGAGTCGTCGAGCTGTACAACGCCACCGTCAATCCGCCGGCGTTGGCCGAGCAGATGGGTCCCACGCTGCGGCGCGTGGCGGGCGAAGGCAACTATGGCCTGCAACCCAAGTCGACGGCGTCCGAGGACTTTTCGTTCTATCAGGAAAAGGTGCCCGGCATGTTCTTCTATCTGGGCGTGACGCCCAAGGGCACGGATGTCGAAAAGGCCGCGCCGAACCATTCGCCGCGCTTTCACGTGGATGAGTCGGGCCTCATCAACGGCGTGCGCGCGCTGTCGAACCTGACGGTCGACTACATGGCGAACGCGCGCAAGGGCAGCTGATCGGTCTTATCGGGATCGCCGATGAACTCGCCGCGTCCGTCGCGGCAAGTTTATCGGCAACTGTGGCGATGGGCGTGCCGCCTGTTATCGCTTCGGCTACCGGGACGGCATAAGCAAACGGCTACAAATTCTTTGTCAGCCGCCGCCCCGCTTCTTACAGTGTGCGCCTTTGCCGCCATGCGGCCGCACGACAGAAGCTTTCGCCATGCCGATCTCCCGACGCAAATTCCTGCTTGCCAGCACGCTGGCGTTGCCGCTGGCGCGGCCTCGCCTGGCGCGCGCGTCAGACTGGCCCGCGCGTCCCATCCGTCTTGTCGTCACGTTTCCGCCCGGCGGCGCCAGCGACATCGCCGCGCGCATCATTGCGCCCGTGTTGGCCGAACGGCTGGGTCAGTCCATCGTCATCGAAAACAAGCCGGGCGCGGGCTCGACCATCGGCGCAACCCTTGTCGCGCAGTCGCCCGCCGACGGCTACACGTTGCTGATGTCGAACTCGGCGCCCCTATCGATCTCGCCGGCGCTGATGCCGCACGGCGGCTACGACGCGCTGGCAAGCTTTCGCCATATCGCTTACCTGGGCGCGGTGCCCACGGTGTTCGTCGTGCACCCGTCCGTGCCGGTGGCCAGCCTTGCCGAGCTGACCGCCTGGATCAAGGCGCAAGACCAGCCGGTGCAATACGGCAGCGGCGGACTGGCGTCCGTGGGGCAGATCGTGGGCGAGCTGTACTCGCGGCAGACGGGCGCGCCGCTGCAGCACATTCCGTACAAGGGCTCGGGCGCCATGCGCAACGACCTGCTGGGCGGACAGATCCGCGTGGCGGTGGACGCCCTGCCGCAGAACCTGCCCTTCCTGCGTTCGGGGCAACTGCGTCTGTTGGCCGTCACCACGCAGGCGCGCGTGCCGCAGGCGCCCAGCATCGCTTCGGTGGGCGAACTGGGTTATCCGGACCTGGTCGCGGAAAACTTCATCGGGCTCTCCGCCCCCGCGGGCCTGCCCGACGCGGTGGCCGTGCGGCTGCATACGGAGGTCGGATCCGTGCTGGACAATCCGGACATTCGGGCCAAGCTCGAGGGCCAGGGCTTCGTGCTGGCGCAGAAGACGCCGGCGGAGTTCACCGATTTCGTGCGCCGGCAGGCCGATAGCTGGGGGCCGGTCGTGCGCGCGACGGGAGCCAGTCTGTGAGCGCCCGCCGTCTGCTGGTGCTGTTCGGCTATCCCGGCCGGGGCGGCTTCAACGAGGCTGCGTTGAGGGGCGCCGAGCGCGCGGCGCGTGCGGGTCATGCGCTGCACGAGGAATGGGTCGCGGCCACCGATCCGGCCGCGCGTGCCGAGCGCCTTGCGCAGTTGTGCAACGGTAATCCTGATCTGGTGATCGTGCATGGCGGCCAGGGCGACGTGCCGGTGGCCGAGGTCGCGCCGCATTTTCCGCGCACGCAGTTCGCGATCACACAAGGCAGTCATACGGCGGACAATGTCGCGAGCTATGAGATTCTGCAGGAGCATTCCGCGTTTCTTGCCGGGATTCTGGCAGGT
>NZ_DIEJ01000092.1:4518-13503 GCF_002418565.1 Achromobacter sp. UBA5777
CCCCGCGGATGGCCGCCCCGCACACCTTTCCGGCGAACGCGTCCGCCCCGGTCTGAAGGGCCGCGCCGCCTTTGCCGACGGCGTGCGCCGCGTGACGGGCCAGGATCCGCTCACCGGATTCTGCGGCAACCAGCACGACCCGGACCTCGGCGAGGCCTGGACGCGCGCACTCGCCGCGCAACGCGCCCGGATCGTCTTCGCGATGATGGATGGCGGCCGCGACGGCGTCACCCGCGCCTGCCGCGAGGCCGGCATCTGGCAGATCGGCAACGTGCTGGATTGGGTGGCCCGCGATCCGGAGGTCTATCTGGCATCGGCGCTGGCGGATTCGGGGCTGTGCGTGGTACGCGCGGCCGCGGACCATGCGGCGGGCGCGTTGGCCGTTGGCCGTATCACGCGCTTCGGCCTGGAGGCAGCAGCCTCGTTGCGGCTGGTGCTGGGCGCGGACGTCACTGCGTACGAGCGGCGCGAGCTTGACGCGTGGTCGGGCCGTCTTGCGGCGGGCGAAATTGAAATTGCCGGCCGCTACGACGGCATGGAATTCGCGCTGTCGTAGATGCCCTCGCAAGGCATCACCGCGCCGCCGACACGTGGCGCGTTGCGGGCGACGTCTGGCGGCGCGGTGCCGGTTACATGCCCCACTGCCTTGCGCACACCTGGCGCGAGCCTTGCGGGCATCCCGCATTGACGCGTCGCCATGCCGTGGCTACAGTGGCCGGCAGTCTTGCGGCATGGCTTTTGCGCCGCATTCCCGAACCGCCCGCGGTCCCGCCGTTGGCCCAACACTCCGGATACCCATGAACAGCTTCCGCGTCGGCATCGCCGGCTTCGGCGCCATCGGCCAGGCCGTGGCGCAATCCCTGGATGCGGGCCTGCCCGGCCTGACGCTCGCCGCCGTCGCGGTGCGCGATCCCAACGCCCCGCCCGCCTTCGACTGGAAAAACGGCGCGCCCACGTTCACCACCATCGGCGGCCTTGCCGAGCACTGCGATGTGGTCGTGGAATGCGCGCCCGCTGCGGTGTTCCGCGACATCGCCGAACCCGTGCTGCGTGCCGGCAAGAAGATGGTGGTGCTCAGTTCGGGCGCGCTGCTGCGCCACGAAGACCTGATCGGCATCGCGGGCCAGCATGGTGGCCAGGTCATCGTGCCGTCGGGGGCCATTCTCGGGCTGGACGCCATCACCGCCGCCGCGGAAGGCGTCATCCACTCGGTCACGATGATCACCCGCAAGCCGGTCCGCGGCCTGCTCGGCGCGCCCTACCTTACCGAAAACAACATCGACATCGAAGGCATCACCGAACCGCGCCTGATCTTCCGCGGCTCGCCGCGTGAGGCGGCAGTGGGCTTTCCGGCCAACCTCAACGTGGCGGTCAGCGTGTCGCTGGCGGGCATCGGCCCGGACCGCACCACGCTGGAAATCTGGGCGGACCCTTCGCTCGAACGCAACGTGCATCGCGTCGAGGTCGTGTCGGATTCCGCCTCGTTCTCGGTGGAAATCCAGAACATTCCCTCCGCCAATCCCAAGACCGGCCGCATCACCGCCCAAAGCGTGATTGCAGCGCTGCGCAAGCTGACCGGACCGCTGCGCGTGGGCACCTGATTTCCGGTGGAACGCATCAAAGGCCGCTGCTCGCGGCCTTTTTTACATCTTCGTTTGGAGCGGTGTCAGCCCCCCCTGCGACGCTTTGGCTGATTGGCGGTCACTTCTGGCGGGTGTCAGACACCTCGTGGAGCACCGTTGCAACTAGGCCTGGTGTCTGACACCCGTTGAGACACTGCGGCAGGCTGACGATCATTTCCGCAGGGTGCCAGACACCTCAGATGCCGCGCGCGATCCTTCAAGCCGCCGCTCTACGCAGCGCATCGCCATGGCGCGATGCCGGCATCGGGCCGACTTTCCAACGGCCCGTTCCATCCAGATCCAGCCGCTGCGTATGGAAAGCATCCAACGTGCTGCGATGCCCCACGCTGACCAGCATGCTGTCCGGTAACGCGTCGCGCAGCAGGCTGTACAGCATGTGTTCCAGTCCTTCGTCCGTGGCCGAAGTGGCCTCGTCCAGAAACACCAGCGCCGGCCGGTTGTACAGCACGCGCGCAAACGCGATGCGCTGCTGCTCGCCCAGCGACAGCACGCGCGACCAGTCGTGCACCTCGTCGAGCCGGCTGGCCAGATGCCCCAGGTTGACCTGCCTGAGCGCGTCGGCCAGGCGTGCGTCATCGGCCGGCAGCGCCAGTCCCGGATACGCCACCGCGCCGCGCAGATCGCCCAGCGGCAGATATGGCCGCTGCGACAGGAACAACGCGGACTCGCCTTGCGGCCGCCGCACCTCGCCGCTGGCATACGGCCACAGGCCCGCCAGCGCGCGCAGCAAGGTCGTCTTGCCGCTGCCCGAGGGACCCTTGATCAGCAGGGCCTGACCGGGGTGCAGGCTCAGGTTCAGGTTTTCCAGAAGACGCGCGCCGTCGGGGCGCGACACGCTCAGGCCGTCGATCTGCAGGCCGTCCGGCAGGGCTTGCGTCTGCACCTGCGGCAGCGCGCGGGCGGCCTCGTTGGCGTCCAGGAATCCGTTCAGCCGGTCGAGGGTGGCGCGGTACTGCGCGAACGTGTCGTACGAACTGCGAAAGAACGACAGCGATTCCTGTACCTGCCCGAACGCCTGCGAGGTCTGCATGACATCGCCCAGTTTGATCGCGCCGCTGAAGAAACGCGGCGCCTGCAGGATGAACGGAAACACCACCGCGATCTGGCTGACCGACAGGTTGAAGCCGTCGAATTTCAAGCCCCGGTACACGCGCTGCCAGAGATTGGCGATGTAGGACGTGAAGCGGGTCCACAAGGTCGCGCGCTCGACTTCCTCGCCCTGGTAGAACGCGACGTTCTCGGCGTTCTCGCGCAGGCGCACCAGCGCATAACGGAAGTTGGCGGTCAGGCGCTCTGACAGGAAATTCAGCTTGATCAGCGGGCGGCCGATCTTGAAGGCCAGCCACGTGGCGACGATGACGTACAGATACACCACGAACACCATGGCGCGCGGGATTTCAACGCCGCCGAGTGTCAACGGACCCGACAACCCCCACAGGATCGACGTGAAGGCCACCAGCGACACGATCGCGCTCAACGCGCCGATGGCCAGGGTGCGCGAGCCCGTCACGAACTGCGCGATGTCCTGCTCGATCCGCTGGTCGGGGTTGTCGACGGGTTCAGCCAGGAAGTGTCCGCGGTAATAGGCGCCCGCGCCCAGCCAGTCACGCGTCAGCCGATCATTCAGCCAGACACGCCAATGAATGTCGAAAGCCTGCCCCACATAGCTGTCGGCCAGGCTGCGCACCACATGCACGGTGGCCAGCACGGCGAAAATGCCCAGAAAGTGCCAGAAGACGGCCTGATCCAGCGCCTGCAGGGCGCTATAGAAGCCGTTGTACCAGAACGAAAACAGCACGGTCATGCGCACCGCGAACATCGCCAGGAACAGCAGCAACGCCAGCGTCAGCATCGGGCGCCAACTGCGGCGGGGCGTGAGATACGGCCAGGCCAGCCGCCAGAATTTGCGGCCCCAGACGGTGGTGCGGGTCAGTACGAGCGTGACCAGCGCCAGCGCGACGGCGGAGATGCCGAATGCGCGCACGAGCCACAGGGCGCTTTCCGCGAGTTGCTGCTGCCAATTCAGATCCATGAGCCCGGAACCTCGCAAAGACGTTCCTGGTTAGACGGCGGGATCGACGGCAGTTCCGGCAAAAACGCGGTTTTAAGCCTCGCTTAAGCCTGATTGAAGGACGTTGAAGGGCCGTTGAAAGATGTGACGCACTTTATTCAGATCTGAGATCCAGATTGGCAAACAGATCCGCCAGCGTCGGCACGCTGCGCGCCGGCCAGATCGCGCTCAAGTCGAAGCTGGGCAGACGCTCGCCATCGCGCACTTCGCAAAAGCGGACGCCCCGAAATCCCATGGACCGGATCCAGCTGGGCAGCAAGGCCACGCCGCAGCCGCCCGCCACGCACGACAGCACCGTCAGCGTGAGGCTCGCCTCCTGGTTCACGTGCGCATCGTGGCCGCCCTTGCGCATGGCATCCAGGATGGCCGCATAAAATGCAGGCAGCTGCGTCTGCGGGTACATCACGAGACCAGCCTGCGCGATCTGCGCCATCGACACCTGACCGTCGGCGTCGACCTCGAATTCGTCGGGCACGGCGGCCCCCAGCCGGTCGCGCAACAACTGGCGCTCTCGCATGCGGCCGCCGACGGCGACGGGCGTATGCATCAGGCCGATGTCGATGTCGCCGGTCTGCAAAGCCTCGGCCTGTTGGGCGTTGCTCATTTCACGCAGGATGATGCGCACGCCGGGCGCCTGCTTGCGCATCTGCCGCAGCGCGCGGGGCAAGGTGTCAAAGAGCGCCGAGGACACGAGTCCCACCGTCAACTGGCCCGCGCTGCCCCGCCCGATCTCCCTGGCGCGCCGGGCCGCCGCATCAATGCGGGCGACGCTGGCGCGCACGTCCTCCAGGATGGCCTGCGCGGCGGGCGTGGGCGTCGTGCCCTGCCGCGACCGCTCGAACAGGCGCACGCCCAGGTCTTTCTCCATGCGCGTCAACGCCTGGCTCAGCGCCGGCTGCGCAATGCCCAGCCAGTCCGAGGCGCGGCTCACGCTGCCGTGGTCAACCACTGCCAGGAAGTACCGCAGATGCCGGGTTTCCATATCGTTCCAATATATTTAATGCGCCTTTCCAGAATGGAAAACTATACCCCGACTTCCTAGAATCCCGACTTACAGAACACTACATCGCGCGTCGCCGTTCCGGGAGAGCGGCGCGCCGCATGAGGAGACCGCTTTGCCCTCGCCGATTCCAGGCGCCGCCGTCGACACCCACGCCCACGTGTTTCACCAAGGCCTCGCCTTGGCCAACACGCGCCGCCACACGCCCGACTACGACGCCACGCTGGCCGAGTACCTGGGGCTGCTGGACGCGCACGGCCTGACCCACGGCGTCCTGGTGCAGCCTAGTTTCCTGGGCACGGACAACAGCCATCTGGTCGAGGCGCTGCGCGCCGCTCCCGCCCGCCTGCGCGGCGTGGCCGTCGTGGCGCAGGATGCCAGCGAATCCGAACTGCAGGCCCTGGCCGACGCCGGCGTGGTCGGCATCCGTCTGAACCTTTTCGGCCTGGACACGCCTGCGTTGCAGACCCCGGCGTGGCAGGTGCTGCTGGCCCGCGTCAATGCGCTGGGATGGCATGTTGAAGTGCACTTGCAAGCCGCGCGCCTGGACGGCGTGTTGCCGGCGTTGCTGGCGACCGGCTGCCGCATCGTGGTCGACCATTTCGGCCGCCCGGATTCCGCGCTCGGCGTCCTGGACGCAGGCTTCCAATACCTGCTGCGCCAGGCGGACAGCGGCCGGATCTGGGTCAAGCTGGCCGCGCCGTACCGCAATTGGGCGGCGCCGGCCTGCGCCGCGGCCGGCCGTCTGGCCACGCAGCAATTGCTGGACGCCTATACCCCTGAACGCCTGATGTGGGGCAGCGACTGGCCCCATACCGAACATCGCCACCTGGCGTCCTATCCCGCCGCGACGCAGTGGCTGGACGCCTGGATCGACGACCCCGCGCAACGGCGCACCGTACTCGCCGACACGCCGTTGCAGCTATTCCAATTCCAAGGAGACACTCCATGACCCCTCTGTTCAAACGCCTGGCGCATCGTAGCGCGCTGTTCGCCGCCGCCGGCCTGCTGGCTGGCGCTGCTGGCGCCGCGCACGCCGCCTACCCCGAACGCGCCGTCACGCTGGTCGTGACCTACCCGCCCGGCGGCACCGTGGACGTGGTCGCCCGCCTGATCGGCCCGAAGCTGGCGGCTGAACTCGGCCAGCCCGTCGTCATCGAAAACCGCGGCGGCGCCGGCGGCATGATCGGCGGCGCGGTCGTCGCCAAGGCCCAGCCCGACGGCTACACGCTGATGCTGGACGCTTCGAACCACGCGCAAAACCCCGCGCTGCACAGCAAGATGCAGTTCGACACGCTGTCGGCCTTCGCGCCCGTGTCGCTGCTGCTGCGCGTACCCAACGTGCTGGTCGTGACGCCGTCGTATGAAGTGAAGTCGGTCGGTGACCTGATCAAGCTCGGTCAGCCCGATGCCAAGGAGCCGGTGTACTTCGCGTCGGCCGGCCCCGGTTCCGCCCAGCACCTGGCGGGTGAACTGTTCAACCTGCTTGCCAAGACGCAGTTGCAGCACGTCGCGTACAAGGGCGGCGGCCCGGCCATGATCGACGTGATGTCGGGCCAGGTCCCCGTCATGTTTGCAAGCATGGGCTCGGCCTGGCAGCACGTGAAGAACGGCAAGCTGCGCGCCGTGGCCGTTGGCGGCCTGGAACGCTCCAAGACCGCACCCGAATTGCCCACCATCGCCGAGTCGGGCGTGCCGGGCTACGAGACCTACGAATGGAACGCCGTGTTCGCCCCGGCCGGCACGCCGCCCGCGATTGTCGAGCAGGTCTCGCAGGCGCTGGCCAAGGTGCTGAAGGATCCCACGATTGCCGAGCAGCTTGCCGGCATCGGCGCCGAGCCCATCGGCTCCACACCCGCCGAACTGGACACGTTCCGCCGCGCCGAAATCGAGAAGTGGCAGCGCGTCGTGAAGGAAGCTGGATTGAAGCTGGATTGAGTACTGCCGGGCCCCACGGCCCGGACACCGCGTAGCCGGTTTGCGGCGCTCTTCGGGGCGCCGCTTTTTTTTGCCGTGCGCGGTTGCCATTGCGGCAGCGGTTGGCGACGCGCGCGCGGGCGCATGCCATGCCCACCGGCGCTCTCGGCCACCGGGCGGCGCTATCATGACGCCTTGACCAGCTTTACCGCAGGAACCCGCAGGATGGACAAGATCCGGCTCGACAAATGGCTTTGGGCGGCTCGCTTCTACAAGACGCGCAGCCTGGCTTCGGATGAAATCGGCAAAGGCCGCGTGTTCGTGAACGGACAGCCCGCCAAGCCCGCGCGCGAAGTCGGCGCGGGCGATGTGATCACGGTACGCAAGGAAGACCCCGCCGTGCAGGTGCGCGTGGTGGCCGTCAGCGGCGTGCGCGGGCCTGCCCCGGTTGCGCGCCAACTGTACGAAGAGACGTCCGACAGCGTGGCCGCCCGCGAGCGCGCCGCCGAAATGCGCCGTCTCGCGCCGGAGCCGGCGCTGGGCATCGAAGCGGGGCGCCCCACCAAGCGTGACCGGCGTCTCATCGACCAGATGCGGGGGAAATCCTGATGAAGCGCGCCGCAACGGGCGGCCTGGTCTATTCCACCGAAACCGGACGCATGTGCCCGCAATGCCGCCAGCCCGTCGCGCAATGTCAGTGCAAGGCGGCGGCCGCGAAAGTCGCGGCGGGTGACGGCGTGGCGCGGGTCTCGCGTGAAACCAAGGGCCGCGGCGGCAAGAGCGTGACGCTGGTGCGCGGACTGGCGCTGGCGCCCGACGCCTTGAACGCGTTGGGCAAGCAACTGCGGACCGCGTGCGGTTCGGGCGGCACCGTCAAGGACGGCGTGATCGAGGTGCAGGGCGACCACTGCGACCGCATCCTCGACGCGTTGACGAAACAGGGCCTCCGCGCCAAGCGCGCGGGCGGCTGAACCGTATCAGGTATCAGGACAGAACGATGGAAATTTCCGTGACTGACGTCGCGAGCTGGCATGCCCATGTGTACTTCGACGCGGCAAGCCGCGACACCGCGTTCGCCCTGCGCGAACGGATCGTCGCGACGTTCGACGGCAAGATGGAAATGGGGCGCTTCCATGAGCGCCCCGTGGGTCCGCATCCGCAATGGAGCTACCAGATTGCGTTCGGCCCGCAGCATCTGGCCGAGATCGCCACGTGGCTCACGCTGAACCACGGCGCGCTGGATGTTTTCATGCACCCGAACACCGGCCATTCGCTGCGCGATCACCGCGACTGCGCGGTGTGGATCGGGCGCAGCCATGTGTTGAACCTGGCTGCGCTGGGCGGCTGACGGCCTACAGCGCGCGGCCCACGATCAGCGAATCCATCGCCATCAGCGGGTCGTCGCTCTTGCCCTCGTAAGGCAGGCGGCTCAGCACATAACGCATGGCGTTCAGACGGGCGCGCTTCTTGCAGTCGGACTTGACCACGATCCACGGCGCGTCGGCTGTGTCGGTGTGGGCAAACATGGCTTCCTTGGCGCGCGTGTAGTCGTCCCACTTGTCCAGAGATGCCAGATCGACCGGGCTCAGCTTCCATTGCTTGAGCGGATGCACCTTGCGTTGCTGGAAGCGGCTGCGCTGTTCTTCCTGGCTGACCGAAAACCACAGCTTGATCAGCGTGATGCCGCTACTGACCAGATGGCGCTCGAAATCGGGCGTCTGGCGCAGGAACGCCAGGTATTCGTCCTGCGAGCAAAAGCCCATCACGCGTTCGACGCCGGCGCGGTTGTACCAGGAGCGATCGAACATGACGATCTCGCCGGCGGTCGGCAGGTGTTGCACGTAACGCTGGAAGTACCACTGGCCCTTTTCGGTATCGGACGGTTTTTCCAGTGCGACCACACGCGCGCCCCGCGGATTCAGGTGTTCCATCATGCGCTTGATCGTGCCGCCCTTGCCCGCGGCGTCGCGCCCCTCGAACAGGATCACGACACGCTGACCGGTGGCCTTGACCCACGCCTGCAGTTTCAGCAGTTCGACCTGCAGCTTGTACTTCTGCTTTTCGTAATTGCGCCGCAGCATGCGGTGACGATACGGGTAGACGCCCTCGCGCCAATCTCGCGCCAGCTCGTCATCGGGATTGCGGCGCGCGCCCGGGGTCTGACGGTTGGCCTCCAGCAGCGCGCGATGCACCGCCTGCGCGTCGTCGGGCGACAGCGCGTCGATGACGGTGCGCAGCGCCGCGTGCGCCTCACCGGGATTGCCGATGGTGTAGCGGCTGGCGATATCGGCCAGCACCGCCGCGGTCTCCTGCCGCGCCGCGTCCTGCCGGGCGGCCACCCGCTTGCGCAATGC
>NZ_DIEJ01000091.1:0-18584 GCF_002418565.1 Achromobacter sp. UBA5777
GCCGGGCCTGCGCCCGGCGCCGGGCGCCAAGAGCGCGCCGCTGGCGCTGTGGGCCTCCGGCACCGAAGTCGTGCTGCCGGGCAAGGGGCAGGGCGCCAGCGTGCGCCTCATCTGCGCGCGGCTGATCGACACGGTTTCCGGCGAGGTCGCGGGCCAGTTGTTTGGCGCGACGAACCTGCCGGCGTCGCAGGCGGACGCCGCGACGATCGCGCGCTGGCTGGTCCTGCAGGAGGAGGCCAAGGCGGCGTTCCGTTACATGGCCAATGCCTGGCAAGCGCTGCCCGCCGTCGATGGCGCCCACACGCTGGCGCGCCAATCGCTCATGGCGGGNNAGCTTGGCGCCGCTTGCTGGCAGCTGGCCCATTCGCCGGCAGCCGACGTCGTGCGCGGCCCGCTGTCGGGCATCGTGGGCGCGGAACGCAAGCTGTCGGGCAAGATGTTGCCGGTGGCGCTGCTGAAGATGTTCGCGCTGCTGGAGATGACGGGCGGGGCTTGATGCCGCGCACCCGTCTCGCGGAAACAAAAAACGGCGTGCCATGCACGCCGTTTTATTTGCAGCCGGAGATCGGAAAAAACGTCAGCCCGCGACGATCGGCCGGCGGCCCGGGGCGCTGCGGGCGCCGCGGCCTTGCGCGTCGTACGTCGAGGCGCTGCCGACGCCGACATTGCGCAGGGCGTCCAGCGATTGCTGGGTGTAGCGCAGATGCACGTCGATCAGGGCGCCATTGCGCATGTTGATTTCGCTGGCGGAAGCCGACTTGGTCAGCAGGGCCTGCCACACGCCGGACAACTGCGGATACTGCGCGGCGGCCTGTTCGGTGCCGACGTGGCCCACGGGCAGGCCGATTTCGCTCAGCAGGTTGTCGCGCGTCTGGCTCAGGTCGACCAGTTGCTGCGCGATGCCGCGCTTGCGCTCGGTGATCTGGTTCAGCGTCTCGACGCTGCCCTGGCTGACCAGAACCTCGGTTTCTTCCTCGAGGATCGAGGAGAACTCGGAGATCAGGGTGTCTTCCTGCTTCATGCAGGATTGCAGGGAATCGACGAGGCTCATGACAGACGGCTCAATAGAGGGAAGGGACGGGCTATTTCAGCAGGTCTCGGGCGCTGGCGATCAGACTGTCGGCGATGCGGCCGGTGTCGATCTTGAGCTGCCCGGAGGCGATCGCGGCGCGAATGGCGGCGACACGCTCGACGTTGATGTCGTTCGAGCCGTCCTGCATGGCCAGCATCTTGCGCGACGCCGAGCTCAGCGCGACTTGCGAGCTGCTCGATCCGCTGGCGCTGCCGGCGCCATACGCTTGACTGACCGCGGACTCGGCGCGGGCACCGACGGCGTCGGCCGCGAGGGGCCGGTTGGTGGTCGAATTGATTTTCAAGGTTTTCTCCGCAGGGCGTCCTGGGTCGGTTTGCGACGGATCCGCCTACTTATGTCTCTGTAACGACAAGGGCCGGAGGAACTTTAGGGTATATGCGAGCCAGGCGCAACGCGATTTGTAACAGGTCTATAGCTGAATTTCCACCAGCGTGGCGTTCCGGACGACGCCGCTGACCACCTGGCCGCCCGCGGTGCGCACCTGGACGACGGCGCCGGGGGCCGCGTTGCCCATGGCTTCGCCTTCGCTGCTGACCATGAAACCGTTGCCGCGCGCGTTGATCCGCACGTTCGTGCCGCGCTGCACCGACTGGGCGTTGCGCAGCGACGAGCTGCGGATCGGCTGGCCGGCGTTGATGCGGAAGGCGGCGGTCATGCCGGCCACCGCCTGCGGGTCGGTGATGGCGTTGGGAGGCAGGGAGACCAGATCGCCCTCGCGGGCGTCCAGATCGGCCGGGGTCAGGGCCTGGCCGGCGGCGATCAGGCGCGAGGCCACGTAATAGTGGCCGGCCACGCTGACGGAAGCCTGCACGTAGGCGGTCCAGCCTTTGGCCGAGTTGCAGCGCACGCCGACGGTCATGCGGGACCGCAGTTTCATGCCGGACGGCAGGAAGGGGGTCATGTCATCGCACGGCGTCAGGCGATCGGCGCGCGGCGGGTCGATGGCGATGGATGCCTCGCCGGGCAGGGAGGCCAGTTGTTCCTGCAGATAGGTCTGCGCCGCAATGATGATCGCTTCCGGGGCCTGGGTGGCCGCGGCCTGCGCCTGGGCGGCGCTTGCCGAGGCCAGGAGCAGGGCGGTGATGCCGGCGCGCGCGAGAAGGAGTCTTGCGGAGATTTTCATGATGGATGAATTGTAGAAGTGGGCGGCGTTCGGCAATACGTGAATTGGATGAGAAATGACGGGTTGTTTGGCTGATTGTGTTACAGGTCCGGCCCCTATCATGCCGTCATCCAATGGGATAACGGTGCGTCCGGCGTCCCTCGCTTTATCTGATCTGCAACGAATTCAAGGCGCCACGATGCTCGACAGGCTCAACGAAGATTTCCGGTTCTACCAGCAGGCTTTGGCACTGCGCGCGCAGCGCCAGGAAGTGCTTTCCTCGAACATCGCCAACGCCGACACGCCCAACTACAAGGCGCGCGACATCGACTTCAAGGCCGCGATGCAAAGCGCCATGGAAGGCACGATGCGCCTGCCCGACACGTCGCTCAAGCTGACGTCGGCCCGCCACATTCCGGCCAAGGCCGTGTCGCAGGGCCCGACGGATCTGCTGTACCGCCTGCCGTACCAGCCCAGCATGGACGGCAACACGGTGGACATGGACATCGAGCGCGTGCAGTTCGCCGACAACACCCTGCATTACCAGAGCACGATGCAGCTGATCTCCAACCGTATCCGCGGGCTGCAGACCGCTATCCAGGATTGATCTTTAAAGGGAGCAACAGGCAATGTCCTTGTTGAGCATTTTCGATATCGCCGGTTCGGCTTTGAGCGCGCAATCGCAGCGCATGAACGTGGCGGCCAGCAACATGGCCAACGCCGACAGCGTGGTCGGTCCGGATGGCCAGCCTTACCGTGCCCGCCAGGTCGTGTTCCAGGTCAACCCGGCCGCGGGCCAGGCGCTGGGCCAGGAGATCGGCGGCGTTCGCGTGGCCGGCGTGGTCCAGGACCAGTCGCCCCTGAAGATGGTCTATGACCCCAAGCACCCCCTGGCTGACGCGCAGGGCTACATCAGCATGCCCAACGTCGATCCGGTGGCCGAAACGGTCAACATGATCGCGGCATCGCGGTCCTACCAGGCCAACGTCGAAGTCCTCAACACCGCCAAGGCGTTGATGCAGAAGACGCTGACCATCGGTCAATCCTAATTTCCAGCCAGAGTCTATCCATGACCACCGTCGACCAAACCACGAGCACCACGGCCATGGGCCTGGCGCAAACCGGCGCCAACAGCGCGAGCACCGCGCAGGGCCTGCAGGACCAGTTCCTGAAGCTGCTGGTCACGCAGCTCAAGAACCAGGATCCGCTGAACCCGATGCAGAACGCGGAGCTGACGTCGCAACTGGCGCAGATCTCCACGGTGGAAGGCATCACCAACCTGAAGAACACCATGCTGGCCATCAGCGGCCAGATCGACGTGTCCCAGTCGATGAACGCCGTGTCGATGATCGGCAAGGGCGTCCTGATCCCGGGCACGAAGGTCAAGGTCGGTGTCGACAGCGCCAACCCCGCGGACCGCGTGGTCACGCCCTACGGTCTGGATCTGCAGGGCGACGCCGCCAAGGTCCAGGTCCGCATCTCGGATTCGAACGGTGCAGTTGTGCGCACCATCGAACTGGGCGAGCAGAAGAACGGCGTGTACACGCTGGAATGGGATGGCAAGAACGACGCCGGCGTGGCGCTGGAACCGGGCGCGTACAACGTGTCCGTGCTGGCGACCGACGCCGAGGGCGCGAAGGTGAACTCGGAAGTATTGAGCTACGGCAACGTGAAGAGCGTGGCCTACTCCACCAACGGCCTGCGTCTGGATCTGGGCCTGGACGGCCAGACCAGCATGCTGGACGTGCGCAAGGTGATCGGCGCCTGAACGGGCGGATATGAATTGGTGCCGGCGCACGGGCGGCGGCTTTTCCACTAAAGATTAGCGAGAGTAAACATGGGCTTCGGACAAGGATTGAGCGGCTTGAACGCCGCTGCGCAGAACCTGGACGTCATCGGCAACAACATCGCCAACTCGGGCACCGTCGGCTTCAAGTCGGCCACCGCATCGTTCGCTGACGTCTACGCCAGCTCGCGCGTGGGCCTGGGCGTCAAGGTCTCGGCCATCAACCAGCGCTTCACGGTCGGTTCCGTGACGGGCGGCGGCGGCGAATACGACATCGCCATCGACGGCGCCAAGGGCATGTTCCGCGTGACCGACCAGAGCGGCTCGGTCATGTACACGCGCAACGGCGAGTTCCTCGTCGACAAGAACAACTTCATCGTGAACGCGCAGGGCTATCGCCTGACCGGCTACCCGGCTGGCGCCATCGGTGCGAACCCGGTCGAACTGCAACTGCCGACCGCCAACGTCGCGCCGCAGGCGACGACCAGCGCCACCACCGTCGCCAACCTGGATGCCAACGCCAAGGTCATCTATCAGGTCGACACCGTGACGTCGCCGGCAGTTCCGGGCTCGGTCACCCTGGGCGGTACGGCGTATACCTTCGAAAAAGGCGCGGGTGGTGTTCTTACTTGGGCGCCGGGCAACCCGCCGGCCAACACGTACGGCACGGCGCCCAACACCGTCACGATCGACGGCACGGGCCAGGTCACCGCCGGCGAGCTGGAAGACATCCCCGGCTTCGTGGACTACACCGCCGCCGTCACCGAGATCGGCAAGCCGTTCGATCCCAAGATCTCCAGCACCTACACGAACGCCTCGCCCATGACGGTGTTCGACTCCCTGGGCAACTCGCACCAGGTGATGCAGTACTTCGTCAAGCGTGAGGCGACGGCCGGCACCAGCGTGTACGACGTGTACTACACGATGGACGGCCAGGCCATGGCGCCCACCACCGAAGCCGGCGGCACCTGGGGCAACCCCACGCAGTTCACGTTCAACAACGCTGGCACGCTGACCAGCGCGCCGATCGTGAACCTGACCTTCGCCCAGCCCGGCGGCACGACCACCCCGGCCGATCCGCTGAACGTCGCCATCAACTACACCGGCACGACCCAGTACGGCAGCAACTACAAGCTGGTTGCCAAGCCCGACGGCTATACGTCCGGCGAATTCAGCGGCATCAACATCAGCAGCGACGGCAGCCTGGTCGCCAGCTACACCAACGGCGAAACCCAGATCGTGGGCACGCTGGTCCTGGCCGACTTCTCGAACCTGCAGGGCCTGCAACCCGTGGGCAACAACGCCTGGAAGGAAACGGCGGCTTCCGGCCAGCCGATCCTGGGCCAGCCCGGCACCAACAGCATGTCGACGGTGGTGGGTCAGGCGACCGAAGCGTCCAACGTGGACATGAGCAAGGAGCTGGTCAACATGATCATTGCCCAGCGCACCTACCAGGCCAATTCGCAGACCATCAAGACCCAGGACGAAATCATGCAAGTCCTGATGAACCTGAAGTAATGCCCGCTGGGCACGCGACGACACCGACGGAATAGGCAATGGACAGAATCATCTACACCGCCATGAATGGCGCAGCGCGGATCACGGAGCATCAGGCCGCGCTCTCCAACAATATGGCCAACGTGAACACGGCGGGCTTTCGCGAGCAGATCGCGCTGTACCGCTCGGTTCCCGTGACGGACGGGGTGAGCCTGCCTACGCGTGTTTCGACGGTGGCGTCCACGCCCGGCAACAGCTTCGAGATGGGCACCATGCAGACCACGGGCCGCGGCCTGGACGTGGCGCTGGCCAGCGAGAACGGCTGGATCGCGGTGCAGACGCCGCAAGGCGAGGCCTATACCCGCGCGGGCAGCCTGCAGGTCGGCATCAACGGCCTGCTGCAGACGTCGCTGGGCCAGCCGGTCCTGTCGGACCAGGGCGGCCCCATCGACGTGCCCGACCAGGCTGCGCTGACCATCACGTCGGACGGCACGATCACGGCGCTGGGCGCCGGCGACGCGCCGAACAACATCCTGAACCTGGGCCGCCTGAAGCTGGTCAACCCGGACAACAAGCAGCTGGTGCACGGCGACGACGGCGTCTTCCGCATGGCGCCGGTCAACGGCCAGCCCGCACCGCCGGTGCCCGCCGACCCCGCCCTTCGCCTGTTGTCGGGCGTGCTGGAAGGCAGCAACACCAATCCGATGGCGTCGATGGTGGGCATGATCGAAAACGCCCGCCGCTTCGAGCAGCAGATGCAGGTGATTCAGCAGTCGGACCGCAACGCGGAACGCGCCAACGGCATTCTGTCCGTAAGCGCCTGATTTAAATAACATTTAGTTCGCGGCCAGGCCGCGGCACCGGAGTCTTTCATCATGATGCGTTCGCTGTGGATCGCCAAGACGGGCCTGGAAGGTCAGCAGACCTCCATGGACGTGATTTCCAACAACTTGGCCAACGTCTCCACCAACGGGTTCAAGCGCGGCCGTGCCGTGTTTCAGGACCTGATGTACCAGACGCTGCGCCAGCCCGGCGCCCAGGTGGGCGATGCCACGCAACTGCCGTCCGGCCTGCAGCTGGGCACCGGCGCGCGCGTGGCCGCGACCGAGCGCATCCACTCGGACGGCAACCTGAACAACACCGGCAGCGAAATGGACGTGGCGATCAACGGCCGCGGCTTCCTGCCGGTTGAACTGCCCGACGGCACGCAGGCCTACACGCGTGACGGTGCCCTGCAGCGCGACCAGAACGGCCAGCTCGTTACCGTCAGCGGCTACGTCATCCAGCCGCCGATCAACGTGCCGGACAACGCGTTGTCCATCACCATCGGCACCGACGGCATGGTCTCGGTGACGCAGCCCGGCGCCGCCGGCATCAACGTGCAGATCGGCCAACTGCAGATCGCCACGTTCATCAACCCGACCGGCCTGCAAAGCATCGGCGAAAACCTGTATCTGGAAACCGACTCGTCGGGTCCGGCGAACCTGCTGCAGCCCGGTGTGGACGGCGCGGGTTCGATCATGCAGAAATACGTCGAAACCTCCAACGTCAACGTCGCTGAAGAATTGGTCAACATGATCACGACGCAGCGCGCCTACGAAATGAACAGCAAGGCCGTCAAGACGTCGGACGAAATGCTGGCCCGCCTGACCCAACTGTGATGCTCATGTCTGTCCTGCGCCTGGTACTTGCGTCTGCGCTGGCTCTGCTGGCGGCTGGTTGCGCCATGATCCCGCCCGAACCCATCGTGACCGGGCCGACGACGGCGGCCCCGCCGCCGCCGCCGATGCCGATGGCGCAGCCCACGGGCTCCATCTACCAGCCCACGACTTACGGCAATTACCCGCTGTTCGAAGACCGTCGGCCGCGCAACGTCGGCGACATCGTCACGATCGTGCTGAACGAGCGCACCAACGCGTCCAAGAACGTGGCGACGAACACCAATCGCAGCGGCTCGACAACGCTGGGCATCGCCGCGGCGCCGTCCTTCATGGACAGCTGGGCGAACGCCAACCTGAACACCGAAGCCAATGGCGGGAATGTGTCGCAGGGCAAGGGCGACAGCAGCGCCAACAATGCCTTCACCGGCACCATCACCACTACGGTGGTGGGCGTGATGTCCAACGGCAACCTGCAGGTCGCCGGGGAAAAGCAGATCGCCATCAACCGCGGCAGCGAGTACGTGCGCTTTGCCGGCGTGGTCGATCCGCGCTCCATCACGGGCACGAACACCGTGTCGTCCACGCAGGTGGCCGACGCGCGCATTGAATACCGCAGCAAGGGCGTCATGGACGAAGTCCAGACCATGGGCTGGCTGCAACGCTTCTTCCTGATCGCTTCGCCGTTCTAAATCATGAAACAACAGACTCCGATATCCACCTTGCTGTCCCTGATGGCGCGGGTGTGCGTGGCCGTCGGGCTGGCCGCGGGCGCCGGTGCGGCGCACGCCGAACGGCTCAAGGATCTGGCAAGCATCCAGGGCGTCCGGGGCAACCAGCTCATCGGCTACGGCCTGGTCGTGGGCCTGGACGGCAGCGGCGACCAGGTGCGCCAGACGCCCTTCACGCAGCAGAGCCTGACCAACATGCTGTCGCAGCTGGGCATCACGGTGCCCGCCGGCAGCAACATGCAATTGAAGAACGTGGCCGCCGTCATGGTCACGACCACCTTGCCGGCATTCGCGCGGCCCGGCCAGACGCTGGACGTGGTGGTCTCGTCCATGGGTAACGCCAAGAGCCTGCGTGGCGGCACGCTGCTGATGACGCCGCTCAAGGGCGCGGACAGCCAGGTCTACGCCATTGCCCAGGGCAACATCCTGGTCGGCGGCGCCGGCGCGTCCGCGGGCGGTTCCAGCGTGCAGATCAACCAGTTGAACGGCGGCCGCATCAGCGCGGGCGCCATCGTCGAACGCGGCGTGCCGACCACGTTTGCCCGCGACGGCTACGTGCATGTCGAACTGAACAATACCGACTTCGGCACCGCGCAGAACGTGGCGACGGCCCTGAACCGCCAGTTCGGGCAGGGCACGGCCACGGCGCTGGACGGCCGCGTCATCCAGGTGCGCGCGCCCATGGAGCAGGGCTCGCAGGCCCGTTTCCTGTCGCAGATGGAAGACCTGCAGGTCACGCGCGCGCCGACGGTTGCCAAGGTCATCATCAACGCCCGCACCGGCTCGGTCGTCATGAACCGCACGGTCATGATCGAAGAGGCCGCCGTGGCTCACGGCAACCTGTCGGTCATCATCAATCGCCAGAACGAGGTCGTCCAGCCGGACACGCCGTTCACCCAGGGCCAGACGGTGGTGGTGCCCAATACCCAGATCGAAGTGCGCCAGGACAACGGCTCGCTGCAGCGCGTGAGCACCAGCGCCAACCTGGCCGACGTGGTCAAGGGCCTGAACGCCCTGGGCGCCACGCCGCAGGACCTGCTGGCCATCCTGCAGGCGATGAAGACCGCAGGCGCCTTGCGCGCCGAACTTGAGATCATCTGACGGCCATGGCTTACACCAACGACGCGGCACGCGGCAGCGCACGGCAGGATTCGGTCTTCGACATGGGCCGCCTGTCGGACCTGAAGCGCGACGTCAAGAAGGATCCCGCTGGCACTGAGCAGCAAAAGCAGGTCGCCAAGCAGTTCGAAGCGCTGTTCCTGCAGATGATGGTCAAGCGCATGCGCGAGGCCACGCCCAAGGAAGGTCTGTTCGATTCCCAGCAGACGCAGATGCTGCAGTCCATGGCGGATGAGCAACTGGCCCTGCACCTGGCCTCGCCCGGCATCGGTCTGTCGCAGGCGATCCTGGCGCAGATGCAGCAGGGCAAACCCGGCGAGATCCCGGACGAAGCGATCAAACGCATCGGGCAGGGCGGCGATCTGGACTTCCAGACCGGCGGCTCGCGTGAAGTGTCGGCGCTGCTGAACGTCATGCGCAACAACCGGCCGGCCGACCGCGCGCTGGCTGCGGCGGAAGGCGCGCCCGAGCACGTGGTCGACTTTGTGTCCAAGATGTCGCGCGCCGCCAACCTGGCGTCGCAGCAAAGCGGCGTGCCGGCCCGTCTCATCATGGGCCAGGCGGCGCTGGAATCCGGCTGGGGCAAGCGCGAAATCAAACATGAGGACGGCAGCACCAGCTTCAACCTGTTCGGCATCAAGGCAGGTTCGAGCTGGAAGGGCAAGGTCGTCAACGTGCTGACCACCGAATACGAAGACGGCGTCGCCCGCAAGGTGACGCAGCCGTTCCGGGCCTATGCGTCGTACGAGGAATCGTTCGCCGACTACGCCCGGCTGATCGGCAACAGCCCGCGGTACGAGAGCGTGACGACGGCCCGCAACGAGATCGAGGCAGCCCGCCGGATCCAGGACGCGGGCTACGCGACCGACCCGCGCTATGCCCAGAAGCTCATCGGCATCATGGGGCAGCTGCGGGGCGCGGCATCCAATGTGGAAAATTCACGCCGGATGTTGGAAGGACTCTAAATTTGGGTGATCCCCTGCCGTAAACGGGGTATCCAGAGATAACAGCTGCGGTTACATACGGGGCATTGTCAGCATGAATTTGTACAAAACGGCACTGGGCGGGTTGAACGCGGCGCAAGCCGGCCTGGCAACCACCGGCCACAACATCAACAATGCCACCACGGTCGGCTACAACCGCCAACGCGTCATGACCTCGACGGCGGGCGCGCAAGCGACCTCCAACGGCTACATCGGCCGTGGCGTCCAGGTCGACACCGTCGTGCGCAGCTACGACAGCTTCCTGTACAAGCAGCTCGTCGGCGCGAACGGCAGCGGCGCCCAGCTCCAGGCGCAGCTCGACCAGGTTTCGCAGATCAACAACCTGTTCTCCGACCGCACGGTGGGCATCGCCCCGGGCCTGACCAACTTCTTCACCAGCATGAACACGGTGGCCAGCAAGCCGGCGGACCCCGCCGCGCGCGCCGACCTGCTCGGCCAGGCCAACAGCCTGACGACGCAGATCCGCTCGGCCTACTCGGAAATGCAGAAGCAGCGTGAAGGCCTGAACACGCAGATCAGCACCACGGTCGACCAGGTCAACAGCTACCTGACCCGCATCGACGACCTGAACCAGCAGATTTCCCTGGCGGCCGGCAAGGCCGGCGGCAGCCCTCCCAACGACCTGCTCGACCAGCGCGACCAGGCCGTCATGGAACTGAACCAGCTCATCGGCATCACGACCTACGAGCAGGGCGACAAGATCAGCATCTCGCTCACGAAGGGCGGCCAGTCGCTGCTGTCGGGCAACACGCTTTACCCGCTGCAGGCCGTGCCGTCGGCCGCGGACGCGGGCCGCACGGTCATTGCCTATACGCTGCCCGCGGGCACCGGCAAGACCATCGCGGTCGAGATGCAAGACAGCGAAGTCACCGGCGGCAAGCTGGGCGGCCTGCTGCAGTTCCGCGCCTCGTCGCTGGACGTCATGCAGAACCAGCTGGGCCAGATGGCCGTCGGCCTGGCGCTGTCGTTCAACGAGCAGCACAAAGAGGGTCTGGACCAGGGCGGCAACCCGGGTACGGACTTCTTCAGTATCGGATCGCCGCAAGGTGTGCCCAATTCGGCAAACAAGAGCAACGCGCAGATCTCGGGTGCATTCACCGACCTGGCAAACGTCAATGCCAAGGACTACGAGATCTCGTTCGACGGCACCAACTACCAGGTCGTGCGCATGCCGGAAGGCTCGCAGGTCTACAACGGTCCGGCTACCGGCACCCCGCCGACCGCAACGCTGAACCTTGAAAGCGAGATGGGCGTGACGCTGACGATCAATGCGCCGCCCCAGGCCGGCGACAAGTGGTCGCTGTCCCCCACGCGTAACGCGGCCCGCGACATCAACGTTCTGATCACCGATCCCGACAAGGTCGCCGCGGCAGATCTGGAGGGCGGCGATGCCAACGGCAAGAACGCCCTGAAGCTGGCGCAGCTGCAGACCAGCAAAGTGCTGGGCCACGGCACGATGAGCATCAACGACATGTTCGCGCAGGTCGTGAACACGGTCGGCGTGCAGACGCAGCAGATCAAGACGGCCGCCACGGCGCAGGTCAACCTGATCAAGCAGACGACCGCTGCCCAACAGGCGGTGTCGGGCGTGAACCTGAACGAAGAATACGTAAGCCTGTCGCTGTACCAGGAGCAATACCAGGCCAGCGCCCGCATCATCGATGTGGCGAGCACCATTTTTGACACGCTGTTGGGCCTGCGCGGCTGATCAGAACGTTGATTGTGAATACTAGAAAGCATTACGGAGCTGCACCATGCGTCTGAGCACCACGATGATGTACACGAACGGACTGAGCGGCGTTCTCGCTCAGGAATCCGACATGAATCGCCTGGTCGAACAGGTTGGCAGCGGCCGCAAGTTCCTGACCCCCGCGGATGATCCGCTGTCGGCTTCCCTGTCGATCGGCGTCGCGCAGACGCAGAGCATGAACACGACGTATGGCCTGAACCGCAACACGGCAAAGACCAACCTCGGCCAGGAAGCCAACGTTCTGGACTCGATCACCACCGCGCTGCAGGACGTGCGCACGCGCGTCGTCCAGGCCGGTAACGGCACGTTCGCCGACAGCGATCGCCAGGCCCTGTCGACCGCGTTGAAGAGCGCTCGCGATGCGCTGCTGGGTCTTGCCAACAGCACCGACGGCAACGGCCAGTATCTGTTCTCCGGTTACGAAGGCAGCGTGGTGCCTTACGCGCAGGACGCCACGGGCAAGGTCGTTTTCAGCGGCGCCACCGGTGAGCGCACTGTGCAGGTCGACCAATCGCGCCAGCTGTCGACGAGTGATCTGGGCAGCGACGTTTTCAATCGCGCCAACCCGGGTTCGACCGCCTATGTCAGCACGGCAAATGACAACAACACGGGCACCGCGCAGTTCGGCACCGTCTCGGTCACGCCGGGCAGCGCCAACATCGGCAAGAGCTTCAGCCTGCAGTTCGAGGCGGACCCCGCCACGGGCAACATGGGTTATCGCGTCATCACGACCGACCCCAACGCCAACCCGCCCGTGCCGCCGGTGACCACGCCCGCGCCGCCGGCCGGTCCCACCGAATACAAGGAAGGCGCGAGCATCGACTTTGGCGGCGTCGCTGTGGTCGTCAAGGGCACGCCGCAGAACGGCGACGTGATCGACGTCGAAAGCATCCAGTCGGCCGATGTGGATCTGTTCAACACGCTGGACAGCCTCATCAAGGTGCTGGATTCGCCCATCGCGGGCGACGAGAAGGCGCTGGCTCGTCTGAACAACGAACTGGCGACGGCGAACAAGAAACTCGCGTCCAACTACGACAACATCCTGACCGTGGGCGCGTCGGTTGGCGCGCGCCTGAACGAACTGGAGGCGCTGGACGCCACCGGCACGCAAAAGGGCCTGTCGTATTCGAAGTCGCTGTCGGATCTGGAAGACCTGGACTACTACGCCGGCGCCAGCCAGCTCGCGCTGCGCCAGGTGGCATTGCAGGCGGCCTCGGCCGCGTTCATGACCATCCAGGGTTCCAGCCTGTTCAGCCGCAAGTGATGCGGTAGTTTTCTGCGCGGCGCCGTTTGCGCGCGCCGCGGGTGGCGCACTTTTCGGACGCTGCCGGCCCGGGGCCGGGGCGTCCGTAGTGCGTGTGGGGTAGGTTGTGTCGTTCTTCGTTGCTTAACGCTCGGATATTTCATGCTTGGTAATTTAAAAGTTCGCACCTGCATCATTCTGGTGCTGTTGCTCTTCACGGGCGCCATGTTCATTTCGAACGGTGTGGCGTGGATGGGGTTGAATTCCAGCAACGACAAGCTGGAACGGGTCAATGACGCCTATTCGAATCAGGCGACGCAATTGCATCGCGGCTATAACGCCTTTCTGCGCGGCCGCCTGTTGCTTGCCACTTCGCTGATGGACATGCAGCAGGGCAAGACGGAGCAGTCCAACGCGCAGGCCAAACGCGCCAACGAGCTGATGGCCGAAGGCGCCCGATCGTTTGATGCGTTCCGCAAGGCGCCGCGCCTGCAGGGTTCCGATGACCTCGTCCAGAAGCTCGAGGTCGCCTACAAACAGTTCGACGACGTATACAAGCGCCAGGCCGCCGCATTGGCGAATCTTTCCATCCAGGAGTACCTGGATCTGAACGATGCCGGCAGCGCCGCCAACACCGCGTTCCGCGAAGCCGTCAACAACGTGCTCGAATTCGTGGACACCCGCACCGACGATCTCGTCGTGCAGGCGGAAGCCGACCACAACATTTCGCGCACGGTCACCATCGTGCTGCTGGCCGTCGCACTGATCCTGGCAGTGGGCTGCTGGATCTTCATCAACCGCACCGTGCTGCGTCCGCTGCACGAAGCCGGCGACCATTTCGAGAAGATCTCGGCCGGCGACTTCACCGGCCGCATCGAAGTGCGCAGCACGAACGAGATCGGCCACCTGTTCGGCGCGATCAAGCGCATGCAGGAAAGCCTGACCCGCACGGTGGCGACGGTGCGCCGCGGCGTGGAAGAGATCAACCTGGGCGCGCGTGAGATTTCCGCGGGCAACACGGATCTGTCCAGCCGCACGGAGCAGCAGGCGGCCTCGCTCGAGGAAACCGCGGCGTCCATGGAAGAACTGGCGTCCACCGTGAAGCAGAACGCGGACAACGCCCGCCAGGCCAATCAATTGGCCGCCAGCGCGTCGGACGTGGCCGAGCGCGGCGGTTCGGCCGTGTCGGAAGTGGTCAACACGATGCAGGAGATCTCGGCCAGCTCGCGCAAGATCTCGGAGATCGTGTCGGTCATCGACGGCATTGCGTTCCAGACCAACATCCTGGCGCTGAACGCTGCGGTGGAAGCCGCACGTGCTGGCGAACAGGGCAAGGGCTTTGCCGTGGTGGCGGGCGAAGTGCGCTCGCTGGCGCAGCGCAGCGCTCAGGCGGCCAAGGAAATCAAGGGCCTGATCGAGGACTCGGTGTCCAAGGTCGGCGCGGGTTCGCAGCAGGTCGAACGCGCCGGTTCCACGATGCAGGAAATCGTGTCGTCGGTGAAGCGCGTGACGGACATCATGGGCGAGATCTCGGCGGCGTCCGAAGAGCAGTCCAGCGGTATTGACCAGGTCAACCGCGCCGTGTCGCAGATGGACGAGGTGACGCAGCAGAACGCGGCGCTGGTGGAAGAGGCCGCGGCCGCCGCCGGCTCGCTGCAGGAACAGGCGCAGCGCCTGGCCGAAGCGGTTGCCGTGTTCAAGATCAATGCCGGCGAAGTGATTGAAGTGCCGGCGCATCAGCTGGGCGGGTATGCCGCGCCGTCGCTGAACTGATCGTCGTTATCCCGGGCCGCGGCCGATCCTGCAGATGCGGGATCGGGCGCGGCCTTTTTGTGCTTGTGGAGGACGGTGTCCGGCATCCATGCGGCGCGCCGCCCGGAAGCCGGACACCGTCCCAAACGAATGCCGGTGTCCCCGGTTGCGTTTGTTTCAAATCCGGCGGCTATCCGTGCGTTGATTGAAATCATACGCACGTTAAGTTTTCCGCTTTATGACCGTAAATAATGTCAACGCCTGAATTTTCAGGACGAAAACAGAGTAATCAACGGTGGCCGGGGGATCGGACGCCAGCTGGAGACAAACCATGCGTGTCAATCTACCCGTCACCAATGTGGAAACCAAGCTGCGCGAGGACCAGTACCTGATCTCGCGCACGGACACCAAGGGTCGCATCGTCTACGCCAACCCGGCGTTCGTCGAGGTCAGCGGCTTCACCCGCGAAGAGCTCATCGGCAAGGCGCACAACATCGTGCGCCATCCGGACATGCCGCCGGAAGCCTACGCCGATCTCTGGGAGACCCTGGAGGCCGGGGAATCGTGGCTCGGCGTGGTCAAGAACCGCCGCAAGGATGGCGGCTACTACTGGGTGCTGGCCAATGCCACGCCGATCGTCGAGAACGGCGAGGTCGTGGCCTATTCGTCGGTGCGCGTGAAGCCGTCGGAAGAACAGATCGAAATGGCCGAGGAGCTGTACGCGCGCATGCGCGAGGGCACGGCCAAGGGCGTGCGCATCCTGCACGGCCGGCCCGTGCGCGCCGGCTGGCGCAGCGGCCTGGACCTGCTGGCGTTCCCGTTTCGGCCTGGCGTGCGCAGCCGCATGCTGCGCCACGCCACGCTGTCGTCCGCCATCGTCGGCGCCGCGGGCGCGTATGGCCTGCATGCCAATTGGGCCAGCCTGAGCCCGTGGGGCGGGGCGCTGGGTTGTGGCGCGATCGGGCTGGGCATCGTCGCCATCTACGCGATGGGCTGGAGCCTGTCGCGTTCGCTGCTGGACCCGATGCGAGACGCGGCGAACATGGCACGGCAGGTCGCTGCGGGCAACCTGACCACGCAGATCGTGCCGGAATCGGATGACGAGGTGGGCAGCCTGAAGTTTTCGCTGGAGGTCATGCGCAAGAGCCTGATCGGCATTGCCCAAGACGTCTATCGCGGCATCGAGGGCACGACGCACGCCGCGGTGGACATCGCCCGGGGTAACCAGGAACTGGCCGGTCGCACGGAAGGGCAGGCGGCGTCGCTGCAGCAGACGGCCGCCAGCATGCAGCAACTGACGTCCACGGTGCGCCAGAACGCCGACAATGCGCGGCAGGCCAACGATCTGGCCGCCAGCAGCATGGACGTGGCGCGGCGCGGCGGCGTGGCCGTCGGGCAGGTGGTCAACACCATGCACGGCATCTCGGACAGCTCGCGCAAGATCGCCGATATCGTCACCATCATCGAAGGCATCGCCTTCCAGACCAACATTCTGGCGCTGAACGCCGCCGTGGAAGCCGCCCGGGCCGGCGAGTCCGGCAAGGGCTTCGCGGTGGTCGCGGGCGAAGTGCGCAGCCTGGCGCAAAAGAGCGCTCAGGCCGCCAAGGAAGTGAAGACGCTGATCGAAGACTCGGTGGATCGCGTGACCGAAGGCTCGGCGCAGGCGGAGCAGGCCGGCGCGACCATGCAGGAGATCGTGGATGCCGTTCACCGCGTCACGGACATCATCGGCGAGATCTCGCGCGCCTCGCAGGAACAGTCAACCGGCATCGAACAGGTGGATACCGCGGTCTCGCAAATGGACGTGATGACCGTGCAGAACACGGCGCTCGTGCAGGAACTGGGCGGCGCGGTGACGCAGCTGGGCAATCAGTCGGGCGCGCTGCGCGAGACCATCCGCGTCTTCCGCGTGGTGGGACAGCACTGATCGCGTTGCGGGCGGAGGGCGGCGGGGCCAGGGCCTGCGGTCACGCCCGATTGCAGGCCTGCTGACGGCGGACGGTTACCGCCCAGCCAGCGCATCCACCACACGGCTCATCGCCGTCAGCCCTGATTCGAACAACGACTCCAGGAACGGCCCGGCGTGGGGCAGCACGATCGCCAGGATCGTCACGCCGACGATGAGCGTGACGGGAAAGCCCACCGCAAACACGGAAAGCTGCTGGGCGGCGCGGTTCAGGATGCCCATGGCCAGGTTGATGGTGAGCAGGGCGCAGATCAGCGGCAGCGCCAGCAACAGCCCAGACACGAATATCGTCTTGCCCCATTCCACGATCGCGCCCCAGCCGTTCTGGTGCAGCTGGATCATGGCGATGGGCAGGGTGTCGAATGACCGCACCAGTGCCGCCAGCACCAGCAGATGCCCATCCAGCGCCAGGAAGGTCAGCATCGCGACGATGTTGAAAATGCGCGACAGCACGGCGGTGTTGGCGCCCGAGCTGGGGTCGAAGAACGAGGCGAACGACAGGCCCATCTGCAGGCCCACGAATTCACCGGCCGTCTGCACCGCTGCGAATACGATGCGCATGGTGAACCCCATGGCGATGCCGATCAGCACCTGCTGCATCACCATCCAGAGGCCGGCGTAGGAACCGGGTGCGACGGGTGGCATGGGATCCAGGGCCGGGCTGATCGCCACGGCCAGGACGAACGACAGTCCCACCTTGACCTTGACGGGGATCAGCGATTCGGAAAAGAGCGGCGCGGTGCCCACGAGCGCGAGAATACGCACGAACGGCCAGAGGAACTGGCCGACCCAGCCGTTCAGCTGCTCGAGCGTAAAAGAGAACATGGCGTCGCAACCCGTGTCCGGCGGCGGGCGCCGCTCAGGACACCAGCATGGGGATCTGGCCGATGAGCTGCCGGATGTAGTCGACCATGACGCCGATCAGCCAGGGGCCCAGCAGCACCAGCACGCCGCACATGGCCAGCAGCTTCGGAATGAACGACAACGTCATTTCGTTGATCTGGGTGGCGGCCTGGAAGATGCTGATGACCAGACCCACGACCAGCGTGACGAGCAGAAGGGGACCGGCCATCGCCAGGACGATCTTCATCGCCTGGTAGGTCATGGTCATGACAGTTTCAGCGGTCATGGCGATCTCCTTGCGGCGTTACTGGTAGAAGCTCTGAGCCAGCGAGCCCATGAGCAGGTTCCAGCCGTCGGCCAGCACGAACAGCATCAGCTTGAAGGGCAGCGCCACGGTGACGGGCGGCACCATCATCATGCCCAACGCCATCAGGACGCTGGCAACCACCAGGTCGATGATGAGGAAGGGAATGAAGATCGTGAAGCCGATCTGGAAGGCGGTCTTCAGTTCGCTCGTGATGAAGGCCGGCACCAGGATCCGCATCGGCACCTGCGAGGGGTCTTCCAGCGCGGGCTGCTTGGCCAGGTTGGCAAAGAGCGACAGGTCGTTCTCGCGTGTCTGGTGCAGCATGAAGGTGCGCAGCGGGTTCGCGGCGCGTTCGACCGCGGCCTCGAACTGGATCGTGCCTTCGGACAAGGGCTTGTAGGCGTCGGTGTAGATCTTGTCGAACACCGGCGACATCGTATAGAAGGTCAGGAACAGCGCCAGGCCGATCAGCACGTGGTTGGGCGGCGACATGGCGGTGCCCATCGCGCTGCGCAACAGGCCCAGCACGATGATGATGCGCGTGAAGCCCGTCATCATCAGCAGCGCCGCCGGCAGGAACGACAGCGACGTCATCAGCAGCATGGTCTGCATGCTGAGCGAGTAGGTCTGCGAGCCGTTCGCGCCCGGCGTGGCCGTCAGCGCGGGCAGCGTGGCCTGCGCCACCACGCCGGCCGGGAAAAAGGCCAGGCCCAGCACCGCGGCGGCGGCCAGC
>NZ_DIEJ01000052.1:0-4153 GCF_002418565.1 Achromobacter sp. UBA5777
ACCGGGTCAGCAGGTGCGGGCGCCGGGGCGGGCTTGGGCGCGGCGCCTTTCGTCCGCACGGGCGGCTCATGCGGCGCGGCTGCCGCCTGCGCATCCGGCAGGAACCGCTGCAGCAACTGGAAGAACCCGTCGTAGAACTTGGGCCGCGTCACCGTCTGGCTGGCGGTCTTGACCAGCGAATCGTCGCTGCCCCCGAACGGCATGGACACCTGCCCCAACACGCTGACGCCCACGCTGGCCGAGTTGCCGGTGCGTTTGATCGAATAGCGGTCCTGCACGGCGTTCGCAAATACGGTTGTGCGGTCGCTCGCACTGCCGTCCGATGCACACTCGACGTTGAAGCTGATCTGCGTATGCTGCCCGTCCTCGCCCTCGAAGTTCTTGTGGCCGGTGACGCGAGACGGCTCGTACTTGTCGATGAGATAGCCCTGGCTGAGCAAGGCGCGCCGGCCCGCATCGCACGCGGCGTTGCTGGCCGCCGGAACGCTGCGCGAATAGGTATCCGTTTGCGCGAAGTCTTCGCGTTCATAGACGGGCTGGGGGGAAGAACATCCGGCCAGGACGGCCGTCAGGGTGGCAAACAACGGAAAAGCGATACGGCGGGTGACGCGAGGCATGAGAGGTCCGGCGTGGGGCGACGACCTGCATTATCGGACAAGAAATCCGTTTATTTATTGGGGACAGGATACGCCGGAGATATGTTGAAACAGGTTCGAGCGGCCGGGCATGACCGCAAAAGCGGTTCTCCCTGCGTACCGGCGCGCATCCCGTATCCGCAAACGTCGTAATTCGTATCGAAATCGGCGCGCCATTCCATGGCCCGCGCGCAACACCCTGCGCAACGCGTCAGTGCACACGTTCTTGAACCATGTCGATGCGCCGCGGGCCTGCTGCCGGCGTGCGGCGCAAACCCGCAATCAACGCGCGGCGCGGGCCGAGGGCGGCTCCTTATCCAGCTCGCCCAGGATTTCCGCCGCCAACCGCACGCGCGCCTCGTTCGGATAGTTGCGGTTGGCCAGGATGACGATGCCCAACTTGCGCGCGGGCACAAACGCCACATAGCCGCCAAAGCCGTTGGTCGAGCCCGTCTTGTTGATCCAGCTCTCGGCCAGGGGCGCCAAGGGCGGCTGCAGCGCCTGGGCGGGATGACTCTGGCTGTTCAGCGTGCCGGCGTTGGCCGTCAGCAGCGTGTCCAGCGCCACTGGATACGGAAACTGTTCCCACGCCATGTCCTGCGTCATGCCGCCCACCTGGTAGTAGCCCACATGGGTATCCGCAAGGGCGCGGCGGATGTCCTTGTCCAGCACGTCCATGTCCATGCTGGCTTCAATAAAGCGCAGCATGTCGCGCGCGCTGGACTTGACGCCATAGGCCTCGGCCGCGAGCACACCGGGATTCACGCGCACCGGCGCACCTTGCCTGTTGTAGCCCTGCGCATAGCGCGACATCTTGGCGGCGGGCACGTCGATGTACGTGCTGGACAGACCCAGCTTCGGAAACAGGTCCTTCTCCATCGCCTGCGCGAACGGTTGCTTCAGGCTGGAGGCGGCCACGACACCCAGCATGCCGATGCTGGGATTGGCATACGCGCGAGACGTGCCGGGCGCGTGTTCAGGCTTCCATGCCTTCAGGTACTGCATCAATTGCGCGTTGTCGCGCACGTCGTCGGGCACCTGCAATGGAAACCCGCCCGTGGTGTGCGTGGCAAGATTCACCAGCGTCAGCTTGGCGAACTCGGTGCCGGCAAGCTCGGGCACGAACCGGGCCGGACTGTCGGTCAGCGTCAGCAGTCCCTTGGCCTGCGCGTAGGTGGCAAGCGTCGCGGTGAAGGTCTTGCTGATCGAGCCCAGCTCGAAGAGCGTGTCCCGATTGACCGCGCGCCGCGTTTCCAGCGACTCGACGCCGTAGGTGTAGAAGCGCTGGCGGCCCTGATGCGTGACGGCGATCACCATGCCCGCGATGTCGTGCCGCCGCATGACCGCGCGGGCCGCTTCGTTCACGACGCTGTCGATGTAAGGCAATTCAGAGCGGCCAAGGGCGGGACCGGACACGGCAGTAAGAATGCCGGCGCAAAGCAGGCCGGCGCAGAGGTGTCTACGGGTGTTCATGCAGCGTTCTCAGGGAGGGGGACAAACGAGCCGGCAGGACGGGCGGCGCGGCGATGTCGAATCGTACCGCGACGCGCGTCCCGTCTGGCGCAATTTCCCTTCCTGCGATCGCCGCAGCGCCTGGCAATGGGACCCCTTCTCCCCTTCTCCCCTTCTCCCCTTCGCCCCGCGCTCTGCCTCAGGCCAAGGCCGGCTCCGCACGCAGCGGCTGGGCCGGGTTCAATAGCCCCGTGCCTTCCTGCCCCGTGCCGCACGTGTCCTTGCAGACCTTCCCGTCCTTCATCACCAGCACGATCCGCGCGGGATCGACCAGCAGCGACAGATCGTGCAGCGGATTGCCGTCTACCATGACGACGTCCGCAAGATACCCGGGCCGCAGCATTCCCAGCTCGTCAGGGCGCTGCATGATCTGCCCGCCCAGCCGCGTGGCCGCAACCAGCGCCTCGACCGGCGTCATGCCAATGTAGTCCACGAAGTATTGGAGGTCATTGGCGTTCGTGCCGTGCGGCATCCAGGCAAATCCGTAATCACCGCCCGGCAGGATTCGTATGCCGCGCTTGTGCATCTTGCGCAGGCTATCCGCGGCGATTTCCAGCTCGCGCTTGTAGCCCATGCTTTCGGCTATGGCGGGCGTGATGCCGTAGTCGGACGCATGGTAGGCGGTGCGGACCAGCCAGCCGATGCCCGGCGCGACAAAATGCTTGTCCTTGTTGGCTTCCAGCATGTCCAGCGCTTCGTCGTCCGCAAAGCTGGCGTGATAGACCATCTCGATACCGTAACGCACGCATTGCTTGACCGATTCGCTGGACCGCGCGTGGGCCGCAATCCGCTTGCCGTACCGCTTGGCCTCCGACGCCAGCATGGCGATCTCGTCTTCCGCGAAAGGCGACATCTCGGCTGGCAGGCCAGCGATGTACTCGCCCGACAGATTGATCTTCAGGTGGTCGACGCCGTACTTGATGAATGTGCGGACCGAGCGGCGAATCTCCTCGGGGCCGCTGCAGACGCTGCCAAAGCTCAGCTCTTCGAAGTGCATGTGCGGCAACGTGTTATCGCCTAGCGCACCGATGGTCGTGATCTCCTGGCTGCCGGCCAGGTAGCGCGGACCGGGGCACTCGCCGGCCTCGATCGCATTGCGCAGCACCACATCCAGCCGCGGCTTGGCGGCGGCCGCGCCGATGGCGGACGTCCACCCCATTTCCAGATAGCGCTTGGCCACGCGGACACACCACAGGATGTGCTCTTCGGGCGGCATGAACTGGATAGCCGCCAGCGTGGGCTGGTCATTCCACGAGAAATGCGTGTGCGCCTCGGTCATTCCCGGCATCAGGAACCGGCCTTTGCCGTCGATGACGCGCGCGCCGTCCCGACTGACCCGTTCGGGCAGGCGCGCCACCTCGGCGATGCGGCCGCCGTCGATCAGCAACTCTCCGTCAAAGACGTCGTCGCCGCTTCCGTCAAAGATGGCGACATTGGTAATCGCGATTCTGGACATGCGTGGTCTCCTCCTGGCCCGTGGGGGCCGGAATTTTTTTATGAAAAGTGTTGATGCGAAATGGTTGCTGCGAATCCAGAGCTGCGGCTCGAGGACTCGCTCGATTACCGCCAGCCCGGCAGTCAGGCTCGCTTCATCGAGCCAAGCCCGCGTGAAACGCCTGCAACGCTTCAATGCAAGCGCCGGGCTGCTCAAACGTGGTCCAGTGTCCGCAGTCCGGGACGATGGTGCAGCGGCTGCCCGGGATGCGCCCCGCCATCACCTGCACGTTCGCCGGCGGCGCAACGCCGTCTTCGTCGCCCGTCACCAGCAGCACGGGCACAGCCAGACGCTCAAGATCGGCAGACTCCGCCGCGGCCAGCGCTTCGCAGCTTTGTGCATATCCTTCCGGCGGCTGCCGCATCACGCTTTCCCGGACCAGCGCCAGCACCGCGGGTTGTTCCGCCTTGGTGCGGCGGCTGGTGGCGCCCTTGACGATGGCATCGGCGATCTCCTGCATGGCGGGCGCGCCCTGGCGGGCAAGCGCCGCCCGCGCCCGGATGCTCGGCCG
>NZ_DIEJ01000055.1:0-9508 GCF_002418565.1 Achromobacter sp. UBA5777
GAGCCCGGGCACGCCGCAACCGGCCCCGGCACGGCGGCCGCGTCCGGCCACGCCGCCAGCGCCCCGCAGGCATCCCCCTGGCCCATCTTCTGGATCGCCAGCATCGCGGTCTTCCTGGTGTCGCTGGACAGCACGATGCTGTTCGCCGCGTTCGGCGCGCTGCGCGAAGGATTCCCGACGGCCTCAGCCGCGGACATGTCCTGGGTGCTCAATGCCTACACGGTGGTCTTTGCCGCCATGTTGATCCCATCGGGCGGACTGGCCGACACGCATGGCCGCAAGCGCATGTTCATGGGCGGGGTGCTGCTGTTTCTGGCGGCGTCGGCGGTCTGTGGACTGGCGGCCACGGAACNNACGCGGCGCGGGTGCTGCAGGCGGTGGGCGCGGCGCTCTTGACGCCGGCGTCGCTGTCGATCGTGCTGGCGGCCTTTCCGGCGTCGAAGCGGTCGGTCGCGGTCAGCCTGTGGGGCGCGGTGGGCGGACTGGCGGCGGCGGTGGGCCCGAGCCTTGGGGCGTTCGTGGTGGACGTGGCGGGATGGCCGTGGGCGTTCTACATCAATCTGCCGCTGGGCGCGGTGTCGCTGTGGTTCGGCGCGGGGATGCTGAAGGAGTCGGTCAAGCCCGACGCGCGCCGCCGTGTGGACGGCGTGGGCATGGCGCTCTTGATGGTGGGCGTGGGGGCGGTGGCCCTGGCCATCGTGCAATCGGAATCGCCGACGTGGCAGCGCAGCGAACTGGCGATCGCGGCGGCGGTGGGTGTGATGGCGCTGATCGCCTTCGTGGCCTGGGCGCGCGTGACGCCGCACCCGCTTGTGGATCTGGCGCTGTTCAAGCACCGGACGTACCGCTACGTGAACCTGGCGACGCTGAGCTTCGGCATTGCCTTTGCCATGATGTTCTTCGCGTTCTTCTTTTACATGACGGGCGTGTGGCATTACAGCCTGCCGCGCGCGGGGCTGGCGGTGACGCCGGGTCCGCTGCTCGTGATGCCGACGGCGATCATCACCGGCCGGCTGGCGGGGCGGATGGGGCATCGGCCCTTTCTGGTGGGCGGCGCGCTGGTGTATGCGGCAAGCGGGTTGTGGTTTCTGCTGGTGCCGGGCGCAGAGCCTGCCTATCTGACCGAATGGCTGCCCGGTCTGCTGCTGAGCGGCATCGGCGTGGGCATGGTGCTGCCGTCGCTGTCGGGGGCGGCGGTGAACCGGCTGCCGGCGCAGCATTACGCCGTGGGCAGCGCGGTGAACCAGGCGACGCGCCAGGTGGGCGGCGTGCTGGGCGTGGCGATCACGGTGCTGCTGCTGGGGCACGGCGTCGCCAGTCACGCGGATTTCTCGCCGATCTACACCGCGCACGTGGGGCTGGCGCTGTTGACGGCGCTGCTGTGCCTGCCGGTGGATACCCGGCCCAGGTCCGCGTAACGCGCGATGGCGCCCGGCAGGCGCGGCCAGCGTTCCGTGACGGACGCCCCGCGCCTGCGGTTTACAGGCAGGCGTCCCGCGACACGTTCGCGGGGTCCGTGCATGCCCGCCACGTCGCGGCCGGCATGGCCGGCACCAGCACAACCCGGCTCATGGGGTCCGTGTACCAGAGAATCCGCCCGGGCTCGTCCTGCATGGCCTTCCAGACCTTTTCCTGCGTGGCGGGATCGAGCGCGCACTGACCCTGGTCGCCGGTCACGCCCTCGGCCAGCACCGTCTGGCTGCTTGGATCCCAAGACACCATGTCATCGTCGTCCAAAGCGATGTCTTCCGGAAGGCGAACGATGCGCCATGCATTGCCGGCCACGTCGGTCGACAGCCGCGACAGCGCGTCGCGCTCGATCACGTGCAGACGGTCCCGCAGGGCTTCGGGCTGCGCATACGCCCCGGGATCGTCGTGGCCATCCGGCGACATGAATGCAGACTGCCGCCGCACATACCGCGCGGCGGGCCGGCCTTGTTCATCGTAGGTCTGCACCGCGACGGATTCGCTGGCGGCGGCGTCGATGACACGCAGCAGCCTGCCGATTGCATCGCGTACGTAGCGCCGCCCGGGGGCCGCGTCCATCGCCGCGCCGCATGACCCGGCGATAAATGCCTGAAGTGCGCCGTGCGCATCGCGCCGCAGGCAGACCTGACCGACGAGCGTGTAGGCCGCGCCATGCGTGCGCGTGTACTCGGCCACGCGCAGCAGGGACCCGTCAGCGCCGTACTCGAACGCATGGCCGCCGGATACCGTCGGCTTGCCCAAAGCCCGCGGGTCCAGGTGCTGGACCCGGCAAAGCCGGCCGTCGGCGTCGAAAAGCAGTTGCGCGTGGGCCGCACCTTCGCCGTCGCCCACGCGATAGGCCGTCCAGTCCACCTTGTCCATCCAGGTACGCGGGTGCGGATCGCCGGACGCGGTCAGCCAGATCGGTTGCGGCTGCGTGGCGATGCGTTCGCCCTGGCGGCCCAGCAGGACACGCGATTGCGTCACATCGACGGAAACGCGAACCGCCGTCAAAGCGCCGGGCTCGGAAAACCCCGAGTCCGCAGAACCGCAGTCCGCCAGGGCCGGGGCGGCGTGCAGGACCGAGGCCGAGGCCAACGCGGCGCCAAAGGCAACACGGCAAAGACGATCACGCATATTGCAGCGCATCCATGAATGTCACGAGATCCCAGAATTCCTTGGATACGCCGCCCAGGCGCAGTTTTCCATCGCGTTCCTCGAACAGCAGGAACGGATACGCGTTGCGTGCGAACACGCCCGGTGCCGGCAGCCGATAGGGCTTGAAGACCTCGGGGTCGTTGAAATAGCGTTCCAGGCGCCCGCCACCGTCCACATGTACGTACATCACGCGTAGCGCAGGTTGCTGAAACGCCGGTTGTGTTTCGGGATAGACCCCGCCGTCGCCCGCCACGACGGCGTCGGACAGCGCGGCCAGGAAGACGCGCCGGATGCCCACGAAATGGATTTCGCCGGATGTACCGCCCGGCTGGGCTGCCGCCAGTTTTTCCAGCAGCGCCGCAGCGCGCGAGCCGGGTACGACCGTTCCAGCGAACAGGGCGTTGATGTCCCTCGGCTGCCCATCGGCCGATTGCAGCCGGCGCAGATCTTGCCGGAATTCGCTCAGCCATTGCTGATAGCGCACGTTTTCCGCATGGCGGTCGAAGGGCTGCGCGGCCGCGATGGCGGAATGGAAAGCCATCACCACCACTGCGGCGGCAAGCCATAGCGGATACGTCAGCGCGGCCTTCCAGCGAGGCCGCCAGCACGGCAACGTTACGGAAATCAGGGGTCTCATAGGCCCGCGATCATATCTGCCGAAATGATGCATTTTTGGTGCGAACCGTGACAGAATGTCAGCCACGTTGCGCCAGGCTGTACCGATGAATGTCGTATTGATCAGGTTCTGACATGCCCGCTACCGGTGATGTGTCCCCAACCCCATCGCCGGTCGATGCCGCCGGCGTCGCGCAGCGCGATCCGGACGGCCCGCTGGACAAGCTGGCGCGCCTGGCCTGCCGGATGTTTGACGTGGATCTGGCCGCCATCGTTTGCACCGATGCGGATGGCGTGTGGCAGGCGGCAGCCGGCCCGGCCTGCGCCGATGGCCGGTGTCCGTGGTCCTTCGAACTTCCGGTGCGCGCCGCAGATGGCCGCCTCCTCGGCGTCTTTCGTCTCGGGCACGGGCAGGCGCGCGATTTCTCAGATGAAGACCGCCAGGCCTTGCAGGACCTCGCCAGCCTGGCCGCCACGGCCGTCGAAAAGCGCCACGCGCTGGCGTGCGAACGCGCCGACGAAGACACCTGGCGCGATGAGGCCCGCAAGCTGTCGCTGGCTATCGCGGGCAGCGGTACGGGGGTGTGGGACCGCAATGTGGTGACCGGAGAGATCACGTATTCGCCCGGCTGGAAGGCTTTGCTGGGCTATGGCGAATCCGAACTCACCACCCGCATCGAGGACGCCTATACCCGCTTGCACCCGGACGACCTGGTCTATGTGCGGGCCGCGATGCAAGATCACTTCGACGGCAAGACCGACAGCTACGAAGTCGAACATCGCATCCGGTGCAAGGATGGCAGCTACAAATGGATCTGCAGCCGCGGCAAGGTGGTCAGCCGCGACGAATCGGGCAGGGCGCTGCGCATGATGGGCACCACGACCGACATCAGCGCCGTGCGCGCCATGTCGGAAAGGCTCCAGCGCACGGCGGACCTTGTCGTCAACCTGACCGACGCGGTGCCCGGTCTGGTCTTCCAATGCCGGCCGTTGCCCGAGGGCGGATCGCGTTTCTCGTACGTCAGCGCGGGCATCTGGGACATGTTCGAACTCACCGCAGACGACGTGCGGGCCAGCACGACCGCCGTCGAACAGCGGATCCATCCGGAAGACCTGCCTGTCTACCGCGCATCCCTGCAGGCCGCGGCGGCGGCGCGAACCCCCTGGCATGTGGAATTCCGCGTGTGCCTGCCCCTGCAGGGCGTGCGCTGGCGGCAGGGCGACGCGAGCCCAAGGCGGGATGCCGACAGCGGCGTGGTCTGGCACGGCTTCGTCACCGACATTACCGACCGCAAGCGGGCCGAGCTCGAACTGCGCGAGCTGGCCGCGACCGACGCGCTGACAACCCTGCCCAACCGCCGCCATTTCATGTCGCGCATCGCCGCGGAGTTGGCGCGGATCAAGGGTCACGGCGGGCTGGGATCGGCCGTACTGATGTGCGACCTGGATCATTTCAAGCACATCAACGACACCTGGGGCCACGCCATCGGCGATGGTGTGCTGCAGCATTTTGCGAGCATGCTGCGCACGCAGTTGCGTGAGATCGACCTGGTGGGGCGCATCGGCGGAGAAGAATTCGCCGTCGTGCTGCCCGACACCGACATCGAACGCGCCCGCGTCTTTGCCCGCAACGTGCAGCGCCGCATCGCCGATACGCCCTATCTGTCTGAAGGGCGGCACATTCCACTGACCGTCAGCATCGGGATTTCCGCTCTGCACACGAAGGACGACGACGCCGAGCTGGCGCTCAGCCGCAGCGACCGCGCGCTGTATTACGCCAAGCAGCGGGGACGCAATCGGATCGAGTCGGTGTTTTCCCGATAGAACAACCCGTCCAGCCATTTGTTCCATTGACCGTACATTAGGACACCCCTAGAGTTCCCGTCATGGGAACCTCATTACCACTTCCGAAGTACCACCAGATCTATCTCGTCCTGCGCGAGCAATTGCAGGAGGGGCGGTTCGATCAGGACGGCGTGCCCGGAGAGCATGCGCTGGCGGACCAGTTCGACGTGGCGCGCATCACCATCCGCAAGGCAATGGAGATGCTTGTTGCTGACGGGCTGGTGACGCGCCGGCCCGGCCTGGGCACCTGGCCCCTGCGCGGCGCATCCAGCGCCCACGCCGCGGCGGCGCCCAGCGCGCAACAGAAGGCGCACCTGACCGGCCTTCTGGAAAACATCGTCAACATGGGCCTGCGCACCTCGGTGCAGGTGCTGGACAGCACGCTGGTGTTTGCGCCGCCCACGGTGGCCGAGGCGCTGCACATTCCATCCGGCACGCCCGTGCACAAGAGCCTGCGGGTGCGCAGCACCGACGCGGGGCCGCTGTCCCACATCACCACCTACGTGCCGCAGTCCGTGGCCGATTTCACGCGTGAGGACCTCGAGCGCGAGCCGCTGCTGATGCTGCTGGAAGCGGCCGGCGTGGAGTTCGGCGGCGCCACGCAGACCATTTCCGCACGCCTGGCGGATGCGCAGGTCGCGCGCCATCTGGACGTGTCGGTGGGCTCGGCCTTGCTGGCCGTCACGCGCCTGGTGCGCGATGTCGGCGACCGGCCCGTGCAATTGCTGCAGGGCCTGTACCGGCCCGACCGCTACCAGTATCAGTTGCAGCTATCGCGCGTCGGCAGCATCGACGCCAAGGTCTGGGTCAGCGAAGAGCTGTCGGCCCAATTCCATTGAACCCTTCGGAGATCCGCCCATGAATTCGCGCCGCACTTTCCTCTACCAATCCGCCGCCGCCGCGGCCCTCGTGTCCGCCCCGTGGGTGGCCCGATCGCAGGGCGCCACGCCCATCAAGGTCGGCGTGCTGCATCCGGTGACCGGTGCGCTGGCGTATTCGGGCCAGCAATGCCGCCTGGGCGCGCTGCTGGCCATCGAGGACATCAACAAGGCGGGCGGCATCAAGTCGCTGGGCGGCGCGCCGCTGCAGGCGGTGCTGGGAGATGCGCAGTCGCGTCCCGAGGCGGGTTCGGCCGAAGTGGAGAAGATGAACGAGGCGGGCGTGTCGGCCATCGTGGGCGCGTATGCCTCGGCGATCTGCCTGGCGACGACCCAGACCGCGGCCAAGTACAACCTGCCGCACGTGGTGGACGTGGGCGTGGCCGACCAGATCGTGGAGCGCGGCCTGAAGAACACGTTCCGTTTCGGACCGGGCTATCGCGCCTGTAGCGAACGCGCCATCCTGGACCTGGCCGCGCTGAACGACGCCGCCGGCAAGCCGGCCAAGACCGTGATGATCGTGCACGAAGACTCGCTGTTCGGCACGGGCACGGCGGCGCTACTGGCCAAGTCACTGCCGCAGCACGGCTTCGAGGTCAAAGAGATCGTCAAGCACCCGAACCCCACGCGCGACTTCAACAACATCGTGCTGCGCATGCGGTCGGTGAACCCGGACATCGTGATTCCGGCCAACTACTACAACGAATACGCCTTGCTGCTGCGCGCGATGAAGCAGCAGAAGGTGCAGCCCAAGGCCATTTACTCCGTGTTGGGCGGGGCGGCATCCAGCTACAAGTTCCTGAAGGAATTCCCGGACATCGCCAACGGCATCATCGATTGCAACCACTGGTTCAACCCGAAGGATGCGCGCGTCGCGCCGCTGAAGGCCCGCGTGGAAGAGAAGGGCGCGTACTTCAGCTACGAGGTCTTCATGACCTACACCGCGATGCTGCTGCTGGCCGACGCGCTGGAGCGCGCCAAGTCCGCCGACCGCGGCGCGATCATCGAGGCGCTGGCCGCCAGCACCTTCCAGGACAACCTGATGCCCTACGGCCCGACCAAGTTCGTCAACGGCCAGAACACCGGCGCGCAGCCGCTGCTCACGCAGGTGATCGGGGGCGACATCAAGGTGATCTTCCCGGCCGAATACCGCCAGGCCGACGCCGTGTTTCCGCTGAAGGCCTGACAAGACCCATGCTCGATCCCGCCATCCTCTTTTCCTCGGTGCTGAACGGCCTGACGACGGGCGCGGTCTACGCGCTCATCGCGCTGGGCCTGACCCTGATTTACGGGGTGCTGCACATCATCAACTTCGCCCACGGCGCGGCGCTCATGGTGGCGCTCTACGCCGTCTATCTGCTCAAGGACCGGCTGGGCATCGACCCCTACGCCGCCTTGCCGCTGGTGGTGGCCGGCATGTTCGTGCTGGGCTACGCCTTGCAGCGCCTCGTCATCAACCGCGCCAGTCACGGCAAGGACGAGAACATCCTGCTGGTCACGCTGGGCCTGGCGATCGTGCTGGAGAACCTGGCGCTGGTCTGGTTCAAGTCCGACACGCGCAGCATCGACACGGCGTACACGCTGTCCACGGTAGAGATTGGCCCGGCAATGATCGCGCTGCCCAAGGTCATCGCCTTCTGCGGCGCGCTGGCGGTGGCGGCGGTGCTGTTCTGGATCATCCGCAGCACTGACCTGGGCCGCGCGATCCGCGCCGTCGCTCGCGAAAAGCAGGGCGCCAAGCTCATGGGCATCGACGTCGAAAAGGTCTACGCCGTGTCGTTCGGCATCGGCATGGCGTGCCTGGGCGCGGCGGCGTGTTTCCTCTTGCCCGCGTACTACGTCAATCCGCAAGTGGGCAGCGGTTTCGTGCTGGTTGCCTTCACCATCGTGGTGCTGGGCGGCATGGGCAGTTTCGTGGGGGCGCTGGTGGGCGGATTGCTGATCGGCGTGGTGGAGTCCATCGGAGGCCTGTTCCTGGGCGACTCGCTGGGCCAGATGGGCATCTTCGCGATCTTCATTGCGGTGCTGCTCTTTCGCCCGCAGGGGCTGTTCGGGGCGAGGGGCTGACGATGAAACGGGATCTTTGCGCAATCGCGCTGTTCGGGGTGGTGCTGGTGGCCGTGGCCGCGCTGTCCCAGTCGGGCGTGCTGCTGACGTTCGTGATGATGTCGCTGTACGCGGCCCTGCTGTCGCAAGCCTGGAACATTCTGGGCGGTTATGGCGGGCAGCTGTCGTTCGGCCATGCGCTGTTCTTTGGTGTCGGCGCTTATGCGCAGGCGCTGGGCCAGCTCAATCTGGGGCTGAATCCGTGGCTGGTGCTGCCCATGGCGATCGCACTGGGCGCGCTGGTCGGCGTGGCGGTGGGCGGGCTGACGTTCCGTTATGGATTGAAAGGCTCGTACTTCGCGTTGGTCACGCTGGCATTCGCTGAAGTCTTCCGCATCCTGGCGCTGTCGGCGTCGTTCACGGGCGGCGGCGTGGGCCTCATGGTGCCGCTGCAGGAAGGCGTGGCCAACATGCAGTTCGGCTCGCGCCGCGGCTACATCTACCTGCTGCTTGCCTTCGTGCTGCTGGCCCTGCTGGTGACCGCCTGGCTGCGCCATTCGCGCTTCGGCGCCTATTTGCAGGCCGTGCGCGACAACGAGGACGCGGCGCGCGCCATCGGCGTGAATCCGCTGCGTGTGAAGCTGGGCGGCATCGCGCTGTCGGCCGCCTTCATGAGTGTCGCGGGCGCCTTCTACGTTCAGGTCTTCCAATACATCGATCCGGGCATCGCATTCGGCTCGGCCGTGTCGGTGGAGGCGCTGGTCGGCGCCATCGTCGGCGGCATGGGCACGCTGTGGGGCCCATTGCTGGGCGCGGTGACGCTGCATGCGCTGGCCGACCTGACCCGCAACCTGTTCGGCGAGCTGCCTGGCATCAGCATGGTCATCTACGGCGTGGTGCTGATTTTGATCGTGATGTTCATGCCGCGCGGCATCACCGGCGGCGGACAGTCGCTGGGCCGCCTGTTCAAATCGAAGGAGCGCGCCCGTGTCTGACTTCTTGCTGCAAGCGCGCAATCTATCCATCACGTTCGGCGGTTTGAAGGCCGTGCAGGACGTCAGCCTGGACGTGCCCCAAGGTTCGCTCACCGCCTTGGTCGGGCCCAACGGCGCGGGCAAGACCACGCTGTTCGGCCTGCTGTCGGGTTTTCTGAAACCTGGTTCCGGTTCCGTGCACTTTGCCGGGCAGGACATCACGGGCCAGGCGCCGCACGAATCCGCACGGCTCGGCCTGACCCGCACCTTCCAGATCGTGCAGCCGTTCGGCGCGCAGACGGTGCGCCAGAACATCGCCGTGGGCGCACACCTGCGCCTGGCGGATCGCGACGAGGCGCTGGCCGCGGCCGAGGCCGTGGCGGCGCGCGTCAACCTGCAGGCCTCGCTGGACAAGCCGGCGGCCGACCTGACGGTGGCCGGGCGCAAGCGCCTGGAACTGGCGCGCGCGCTGGCCACCCGGCCGCGCCTCTTGCTGCTGGACGAGGTGCTGGCGGGCCTGAATCC
>NZ_DIEJ01000032.1:0-6216 GCF_002418565.1 Achromobacter sp. UBA5777
GCTGACGCGCGAGGGCCGGAACCGTCCCGCGCGGCGCCAGGCCGTCAAGGCGCTGGCGGTGGCGCTGTTTGCCGGCGGCGGCGCCTGGCTGGCGCGCGATAACCTGTGGCGCGGCTGGCAGGACTGGCAGTCCGATCACCACACCGCAGCCGGAGAACGCACGAGCATCCTGCTGGCCGACGCCAGCCGCATCGACCTGGACACGGCAAGCGCCATCGATGTCCGGTTTGACGGCTCGCAGCGCCTGGTCCGCCTGCTGCACGGCCAGATCCTGATCGCCACCGCGCCCGACCCGGCATCCCAGGCAGGGCGCCCTGCCCGTCCTTTTCTGGTGGAAACGGCGCAAGGCCGCGTACGCGCCCTGGGCACACGCTACAGCGTGCGCCAATTCCCTGGCCGCAGCCACGTCGCGGTGTTCGAGGGCGCCGTGGAGATCCGCCCCGAACGCCAAGCGGATACGCCGCGCGTCATTCACGCGGGCGAACAGGCGTCGTTCACCCGCGACGCCGTCGGCACCACGCGGGTGGCGGAACCGCGCGATGCGTCATGGTCCGTGGGCATGCTGGTCGCGCAGGACATGCCGCTGTCCGACTTCATTGCGGAGCTTGCCCGGTATATGCCCGGCCGGCTGGCCTGCGACCCCGCTGCCGGCCGCCTGAAGGTCTCGGGCATCTATCCGCTGGACGACACCAACCGGGTGCTGGACATGCTGCGCCGGACGCATCCGATCGACGTCGACCAGGTGACGCGCTATTGGATCACCGTGCGCCTGCGCGGCGCCTAGCGCCGCGCAGGCCGCCTCGACTCGCCGCGCTATTCATCGACCCCGAAAATTTTTCGCGTCAACATGAGGGGTTTCCGTTTCCCAAGTGGCAAACCTAATAGAAGCCACATTTTTTCACCGGAAACCGGAACATTCATGCCCCCCCGTCAGTCTCGGCGCGCCGCGCGCCTCATCGCACGCAATACCCTCGCGCTGGCAGCAAGCCGCGCCCTCTGGCTCACGGCATCCGGCATCGCCCTGTCGGCCGGAACGGATGCCGTACAGGCCCAGGCCAGCGCGAAAAGCTACGCGATCCCCGCCGGGTCGCTGGAAAGCGCCCTGACCCGCTACGCCCTTGAAAGCGGGTTGATGTTGTCCTATTCGGCCACCGACATCGCGGGTAAGCGCAGTCCCGGCTTGCAGGGCAGCTTTGACGCGCCCGAAGCGCTGGCCAGGTTGCTGGCCGGCACCGGACTGGCTGCCCGCCCACAGCCGAATGGCGGCTACATCCTACGTCCAGTGCCCGGCAGTCAGCCGGGCCAGGACGCCGCGCAGACCCTGCCCGCGGTGACGGTGACGGGCGTTGCCGAGGAATCCGCCTTCGGCCCGGTGCAAGGATTTGTGGCCCGGCGCAGCGCAACCGCCACCAAGACGGACACGGCGCTGCATGAAACGCCCCAGTCCGTATCGGTGATTCCGCGCGACCAGGTCGTCGCGCAGGCGGCGGACTCGCTGGACCAGGCACTGGGCTACACCGCCAGCGTCCAGTCGCTGGAAGGCGGGGCGCTCAGGCACATCGGCACGGGCTTCACGATCCGTGGCTTCAACGTTACCGGCGCGGCTCCGTTGTACCTGAACGGCACCAAGTTCCCCATCAACTCGCTCAGCGGCGCCATCGAGCCCTACAACTTCGAACGCATCGAGCTGCTCAAGGGGCCGGCCTCGATCCTGTACGGCCAGGCCGCACCCGGCGGCATCATCAACCTGATCAGCAAGCGCCCCACGGCGGAGCCGCTGCGCGAGCTCGAATTGCAGACCGGAAGCTGGAACAAGAAGCAAATTGCGATGGACCTGGGCGGTCCGGTCACCGAGGACGGCAATGTCCGCTATCGCCTCACCGGACTGGCGCGCAACAGCGACAGCATGGTCGACTACATCAACAATGACCGCACCTCGCTGGCCGGCGCGCTGGAGTGGCAGATCAGCGATGCCACGCTGATCACGTTCCTGGCCAGCTACAGCCGCACCGATAGCCCCTACGATGTGGGCAAACCTCTGGAAGGCACCCTGCTGCCCAACCCCAACGGCCGCATTTCGCGCTCGCGCTTCGTTGGCGAACCGGACTTCGACCGCTATGTCACAAAGGGCGCCACGCTGGGCTACCTGCTCGAACACAAGCTGAACGACGACTGGAAGGTGCGCCAGAATCTGCTGACCTACAAGCAGCGGGCCGACAATCAGTACGCCGGGGTAGACACGCGCGTGGACGCATCGGACCCGGCCCTGGCCACCCGCTATGCCCTGACGCGGTACGACACCGACAAGGGTCTGGCCGTGGACAACCAGTTGCTGGGCAAGCTGCGCCACGGCAGCTTTGAACATACGCTGCTGTTCGGCATCGACTGGAGCAAGAACGAGTTCTCGCGCGCCCAGAAATCCGGCGCCATCGCGCCGCTGAACCTGTACCACCCCGTCTATGGCGCCCGGCCGGACCTCGGGCCCACCGGTTATGGCGAAGACAGCACGCGCCAGCTGGGCTTCTACGCGCAGGACCAGATCAAGTTCAACGAACGCTGGATCGCGCTGCTGGGCGGGCGCTACGACTCCGTGCGTACCGAGTCGACGCCGGGCACGGGCGCACAGAACTCCCACGCCTTCACGCCGCGCGTCGGCCTGATGTATCTGTTCGACAACGGCTTGGCGCCCTACTACAGCTACAGCAAGTCGTTCCAACCCGTGACGGGACTGGACTTCGCCGCCAATCCCTTCAAGCCGACCACGGGTGTGCAGCACGAGATCGGATTGAAGTACGAACCCAAGGGCGTGGATGCGTCGATCACGTTCGCGCTATACGAAATCACCCAACGCAATGTCCTGACCAGCGACCCCAATCATGTGGGGTTCTTGGTGCAGACAGGCGAAGTCCGCTCGAGAGGCGCGGAAATTGAGGCCCGGGCCAGCCTGAACCGGCAACTGGACCTGGTGGCCGCCCTGGCAACGACGGACGCGCGCGTGGTCAAAAGCAATTTCGGCAACGAAGGAGCGCGGCCCGAATCGGTTCCTCGCAACATGGCATCGCTCTGGATGGATTACCGGTTTTCGTCCGTGCCGGGCCTGAGCGCGGGAGTGGGCGTGCGCTATGTGGGCCGCCAGGAAATCAACGAAATGCCGATACCGTCGTACACCACGTATGACGCCGCGGTGCGCTATCAACTGGACAAGTGGCAGTTCGCGCTCAACGTGAAGAACCTGGCCAACAAGACCTACGTGGCCGCGTGCCCCTACACCTGCTATTACGGCGACGAGCGCAACATCACGCTGACGGCGCGCGTCAACTGGTAGGCCGCGTTCGTGTCGCAAACCGGGATTCGCGCCGCCCCGCTGCCTGCCCGTTCAGGGTTGAGTGGCGATGCCGGTTTCTGATGAAGGATCGACCGCGCGCAGCAGCCGGCCCAGGTGGCCGCTGCTGGAAAACCCCAGTTCGGCGCTGACTCTTGCCGCCGGTTCGCCCATCGCGAGCCGCTGGCGCGCGGCCTGCGCCAGTACCATGCGGCGCAATGAAATCGGAGACTGCCCATAGGTCTCCATGCAGGCGCGCTGCAGCGTACGGGTGGTGGCGCCGAGCATGCTGGCCGAATCGGCTACCGCCGGCAATGGCTGCCCCGCTTCCAGCCGCTCGCGCAACAGTTCCAGCCATTGCCGCGCCAGCGGTAGCGGCGCCTGCGGCGTAATGATCTGGCCGTGGATCCGGTGCGTCGCATCCAGTTGGGTGATCAATGCCTCCACCAGCATCGGCAACGCCGACGCCGACAACGCCGGCTTCCAGAGCGCATCCAGCATGGCCTGCGCCGCGCCATCCAATTGCAGCACGCCCCCCGCCCGGCAAGCCCGAAGCAATTCCGGAGCCAGATAGAGTTCGCCGTGCTGTTGCGAGATGCTTTCGGCGCGCGTGCTGTGCTCGACATGAGACGGCAGCAGCAACGCCNNAGGCGGCGGGCGCCCGCCTCGTCCCGCCAGGCGCTGTCCAGGGCGCCGGCCCGCGGCCAAAGCAGCATGGCGCAGTCGTGCTCATGCCAATGGAAGGCATAGCGCGGCTGCCGGCTGGCCGCCAGGGCGAAACCTGTCTGGGCGATGAGGTCCTGTTTGGAGGAAAGCGGGACGGAACGCGACATGGGGAGTGCAGGCGTGTGGTGCGCTGGGCGTTGCCCGGCAACGGCAAGATTGGGCGTTGGGCCAGTATCGGCGCGCGGCCGTTTTCATGCAAGCCCGGCGCGGGCGCGTGGTTTCCGTTGTCGCGCTTGGGATCAGCTTCTGTCGCGTCGCGGTTCGCCGCCAGCTCGGCCGCTGCCTACGATCTGGGTCATTCCACAAACACACAAGGGGAACTCCGTGATTCGCACACTTCCGTCGGCCTTGCTGTCCGCCGCCCTGCTTGCCCTTCCGCTGGCCAGCGCCCTGGCTCAACACACTTGGCCGGACAAGCCGATTACCCTGATCGTCCCCTTCCCGGCCGGCGGCGGCACGGATCTGGTGGTGCGCACGCTGCAGCCGGCGTTGACGCGCGAATTGAAGCAGACCGTGATCATTCAGAACGCCGGCGGCGCGGGCGGCACCGTGGGTTCGGGCCAGGCTGCGCGCGCCAAGCCGGANNGTACAAGAACCTGCCGTACAAGCCGGCCCAGGATTTCGATTACATCGGCTTCATCGGCACGTCGCCCTATGTGCTGGCAGTGCAGCCGGCCCTGAAGGCGGCCACACTTCCCGAAGTGGTCGGCGCATTGAAAGCGCGCCACGTCGGCACGTATGCGTCGGTGGGCGCCGGCACGGTGTCGCACCTGCTGGGCGAGATGTTCAAGAAGGACGAGAAACTGGATCTGACGCACGTTCCCTACCGTGGCGCGGCGCCCGCCTACACGGATCTGATCGGCGGTCAGGTCGACATCATGTTCGATAACCCCGTGGGCCTGGCGCCCTTCGTGCAGAGCGGCAAGCTGATTGCGGTGGCGACCACCAGCGCCACCCCCATCCTGCCCAACGTCCCCACCTTCGCGGCCCAGGGCATGCCGGCCTACACGCAATCGCTCTGGTACGGCCTGGCCTTTCCCAAGGGCACGCCGCCGGCCATCGTGGAAAAGATGAACCTTGCCCTGAATACGGTGCTGCGGGACCCGGCCATTGCCGCCGACCTGGCCGCCAAGGGCGTGGACGTCAAACCCGGCACGGCAGAGGCGCTGACCCAAACCGTCTCACAAGACCTCGCCTTCTGGGGCGACCTCATCACCAAGACCGGAGTCCAGTTTGACTGACCTTCACCCCAACCTCGTCCCCGCCCAGCCTCCCGCCGGCCAGGCGGCCCTGCTGCGCGTATTCGTCGATCCGTCCCAGCCCCTGCAAGGCGGAAATCCGGTGCCGTTGGTGCTTGACGCGCGCGGCATGTCGGCGGCCGACATGCAGGCGCTGGCCGCGCATCACGGCCACGAGTCGTCCTTCGTGGTGCCGGCCGACCGCGTTGACCACCTGTGCCAACTGCGATTCTTCGTGCCCGGCCACGAAATGGAAATGTGCGGCCACGCGACCGTGGGGACGCTCTGGGCGCTGCGGCAATGGCAACGCTGGAGCACGCCGCGCGCCCGTGTTCAGACCCTGAGCGGCAGCGTGGACATCGAATGGGACGAGGCTGGCAATCGCGCCTGGGTGTCGCAACCTGCCGTCGCCACATCCGCGCTCACGCCCGCGCAATGCCGCGCGATCGCCACCGTGCTGCGTATCGACCCCGGCTTGCCGGGCCTGCACATGATCAATGCCAGCACCAGCCGCGTAAAGACGTTGGTGCGATTGCCGACCGTGGCCGACCTGGATGTCTTGGCGCCGGACTTCGATGCGATGCGGGACATCTGCGAAGCCATCGGCTCAACCGGCCTCTACCCTTATGCGCTGAGCGCGGACGGCGCCAGCGCGCGGCAATTTCCCAAGGCGTCCGGCTACCCCGAGGATGCCGCCACCGGCATCGCCGCCGCGGCCTTGTGGGGTTACCTGAACGAGACGGGCAGCGTGCCGGCGGACGGGGTATACACGGTCCGCCAAGGCGTGGCCATGGGCTCGCCGTCGGCGATCCAGTTGCGCCGGCGCGGGGACGCCCCCGGCTGTTGGCTGAGCGGCGAGACGCAATGGATACGGTGACCGCTGGCGGCACACCCGACTCGCGGCTGGCCGCGGCCGGCTGGCGCCTGCCC
>NZ_DIEJ01000057.1:0-7599 GCF_002418565.1 Achromobacter sp. UBA5777
CAGCGGGCGCCCGGGCAACGCTGCCGCCCGAGCTGGTAGTTTCCATTTCAATCTTGGCCATGTTCTTTCCTAGCCTGTTGCATCAAGGTTGCAGGTGTTCCGCGATCGGGCCGAGGGCCAGCGCGGGCACGTAGGTGAGGGCGCCGACCAGCAGCACCGCGCCGATCAGCAGCGTCACGAAGAGCGGGCCGGTGGTCGGCATGCTGCCGGGACCGGCGGGCAGCCGGCGCTTGGCGGCCAGCGAACCGGCCATGGCCAGCACGGCCACGATCACGGCGAACCGGCCGAACCACATCGCGATGCCCAGGAGCACGTTGTAGAAGGGCGTATTGGCCGACAACCCGGCGAAGGCGCTGCCGTTGTTGTTGGCGGCCGACGAGAGCGCGTAGAGGATTTCCGAGAAGCCGTGGATGCCCGGATTGAGCACGCCGGCCTGGCCCGCCGTCACGGACACGGCCAGCGCCGTGCCGCCCAGCACGAGCAGCGGGGTGGCCAGGATGACGATGGACACCATCTTCATGTCGAAGGCCTCGATCTTCTTGCCCAGGTACTCGGGCGTGCGTCCGATCATCAGCCCGGCGATGAAGACGCCCAGGATGGCAAAGGCCAGCATGCCGTACAGCCCGGAGCCCACGCCGCCGTATACGACTTCGCCAAGCTGCATCAGCAGCATCGGCGACAGCCCGCCCATCGCCGACAGCGAGTCGTGCATGCCGTTCACCGCGCCGCAGGAGGCTGCGGTGGTGACCGTCGCAAACAGCGAGGTGGCGGCAATGCCGAAGCGCGTCTCCTTGCCTTCCATGTTGCCGCCGGGCGTCACGGCGCTGGCCTGGACGGCCATCGGATTGGGCTGCTGCTCGAAGTACGCGGTGGACAGCGCGAAGACGGCAAACAGCGCCGTCATCGCCGCCAGGATCGCAATGCCCTGACGCCGGCTGCCCACCATCTCGCCGAAGGTGAAGCACAGGGCGGCGGGGATAGCCAGGATTGCCAGCATCTGCAGGAAGTTCGACAGGGGCGTGGCGTTTTCAAAGGGGTGCGCCGAGTTGGCGTTGAAAAAACCGCCGCCGTTGGTGCCCAGCAGCTTGATCGCTTCCTGCGACGCCACCGGACCCATGGCGATGGTCTGCGTGCGCGTCGTGACCGGGTCGGTGACCGCCGCACCGGCAGCGTCCAGCACGGGCTGGCCCTGCGCGTCCATGCGCGGGGCGTCGTAGCGCACCGCTTCGACCGTCTGCACTTCCTGGTAGGCGCTGAAGTTCTGGATCACGCCCTGGCTGACCAGCGTCAGCGCCAAGACCAGCGACAGGGGCAGCAGCACATACAGCGTGCAGCGGACCATGTCAGCCCAGAAGTTGCCCACCGTGGCGGAACAGTGCCGCGCCAGTCCGCGGATCAGCGCGAACAGCACGGCAATGCCGGTCGCGGCGGACACGAAGTTCTGCACCGTCAGTGCCAGCATCTGTGTCAGGTAGCTCATCGTGGATTCGCCGGCGTAGCCCTGCCAGTTGGTGTTGGCGACGAAGCTGATGGCGGTGTTCAGCGCGGAATCGGGCGACACGGCGCCCAGGCCCGCGGGGTTCAGCGGCAGCAGCCCCTGCACGCGCTGCAGTGCATAGACGGCGGCAATGCCCACCAGGTTGAAGACCAGCACGGCGGCGGCATAACGCTTCCAGCCCATCTCCGCCTGCGGGTTGATGCCCGCCAGCCGGTAGATGCCGCGCTCGATCGGCCGGCCCCAGGCGGTCAGCCGGGATCGGCCGTCTTCCATGGCGATGCGGATGTAGCGGCCCAGCACGGGCGCGATCGCAAGCAGGACTGCCAGGTACATGACCAGCAGCCCAACGAATTCGGGGGTCATCAGAATTTCTCCGGTTTGAACAGCGCGACCAGCAGGTACACGAACAGGAATGCGGCCGTGAGGCCGCTCAGCCAGTAGAGCCAGTTCATGGCTGGTCTCCGGCGGACAGGGCGTCGCAGAACCGGACAAGGGCCCAGGTCAGCCCGGCCATCACGGTGAAGATGGCGATATAGATGAGATCCACGTTTTTTCTCCCCGGGAGGCTTGCTCCCTTCGAACAGGCCTGCGCGGCAGAAAGCGGATGCGCGCCGGGCAGGCGAGGTGACCCTTCAGGACACCGGCAGGTTACGGAGCGGGGGGTAAAAACGGGGTATAGCTTGGCGGGCGGGGTGTAAACAGCGCGTAAAGATGATCTGGGATGCTGTCGTTTCCATGCCCGGAATCGGGCGCTTCGCGATGCACGGACTTGGACGGCCGGCGCCATCGGCCATGATCACTAACTGAGCACTGCTCAAGAATTAGGCGGTACGAAGGGCCGATTTGCTGGAAAAATCCCAATATTTAGTACGGCGACCCAAAAATGCACTTATATGGTGCATGGAATATGTAAATGAATGCTCCGTCTTAGGGCATTCCCCTAGTGTGGCATTCCCGCATCTGGTGCAGAATCTCTTCCCATGCAGGTGAGGAGACAAAGCCCTGCATGGGCAAATACCGGCGGCACCGGTACATAAAAAAAGTAAAGCAGTACTCAAAAAAAGCAAACGCACAACGGCTGGCACCAGGAAGTGCCAGCCGTTGTCGCATAAAAAGCCGGCAAATCAAGCTTCAGGGCTTTTCAAGCGCTGCGTTTGGCGATATTCAGATGGGATCTGCTTATCCACGTTATGCCGCAAACGCGCCTTACTCCGTCCCGGACATCCATCACGCCCTACTGGCGCCGCAATCTGCGGCTGATTCTGCTGCTGCTCGCCGTCTGGGCGGCGCTGACCTTCATCCCGTCGTACTTCGCACGCAGCCTCTCCTTCGATTTCATCGGTTGGCCCTTCGCCTTCTGGATGGCCGCCTATGGCGCGCCGCTGGCCTACCTGATCATCATCGCCGTCTACGCCCGGGTCATGAATCGCGCCGATGAGCGCGCCGACGAAACCGGGGAGCCGCGCTGATGCCGTTTTTCACCGGAGACACCCCGCAGGAGTTTCGCATCCGGCTGCGGCGCATCTATGTGCTGTACACGGCCGGCTTTGCGCTGATGATCCTGCTGATGGCGCTGGCCGAGATCCTGGGCATGCCGCGCAACTGGATCGGCTACGTGTTTCTGCTGGTCACCGTCAGCCTGTATGCCGGCATCGGCATTGTCTGCCGCACCTCGGACCAGGTCGAATACTACGTCGCCGGCCGGCGCGTGCCGGCCATCTACAACGGCATGGCGACCGCGGCCGACTGGATGTCGGTGGCGTCGTTCATCGGCGTGGCGGGCACGCTGTATCTGACCGGCTACGGCGGGCTGGCTTACATCATGGGCTGGACGGGCGGCTACGTGCTGGTGGCGATGCTGCTGGCGCCGTATCTGCGACGCTTCGGCCAATACACCATTCCCGATTTCATGGGCGCGCGCTACGGCGGCAACCTGCCTCGGCTGGCCGGGGTCTTCTGCGCCATTCTGTGCTCGTTCACATATCTGGTAGCCCAGATCTACGGCGTGGGCATCATCACCACCCGGATGACCGGCATCTCGTTCGAACTGGGCATCTTCGTCGCGCTCGGCGGCATGCTGGTGTGTTCGTTCCTGGGCGGCATGCGCGCGGTCACGTGGACGCAGGTCGGGCAGTACATCATCCTGGTGATCGCATACCTCGTGCCGGTGATCTGGCTGTCGGTCAAGCACACCAACATGCCGTTGCCGCAGTTGTCGGGCGGGGCGGTGCTGCAGCAAGTGACCGAAAAAGAGGTCTACCTGCAGAACGATCCCTCAGAGATCGAGGTGCGCCGGATCTGGCAGCAGCGCGCCGACGAAATGGGGCGCCGCCTGCAGGCGCTGCCCGAGTCGTGGACGCTGGAAAAGGACAAGCTGCGCAGCCGGCTGGCCCAGTTGAACGCCAATGAGGCGCCCATGGTCGAGATCCGGTCGGCCGAGCGCGAACTGGCCGCCTATCCGCCCACCGTCGAGGATGCGCGCGCCACGTGGTCGCAGGCCAAGGCGACCTTCGAGGCCCGGGCCGCGCCGCCCACGCCGCATGCCGAGCCGTTCCCTGCGAAGGACGCCGAGGAACGCAGCAACATGCGCATCAACTTCCTGGCGATGGTGCTGTGCCTGATGCTGGGCACGGCCGGCATGCCGCATATCCTGATGCGTTCCTACACGACGCCGTCCGTCATCGAGGCGCGCAAATCGGTGTGCTGGTCGTTGCTGTTCATTCTGCTGCTGTATTTCATGGCGCCGGCGCTGGCGCTGCTGGTCAAGTTCGAGATCTATACGCAGGTCGTGGGATCGAACTTCCTCAGCCTGCCCAATTGGGTGCATGCCTGGAGCGCGGTCGACACCAATCTGCTCGACGTCAGTGACATCAACCGCGACGGCGTCGTGCAGCTCAGCGAGATCAGCATGGGGGCGGACGTAGTGGTGCTGGCCATGCCCGAGATCGGTGGGCTGCCTTATGTGATTTCGGGACTTGTTGCTGCGGGCGGACTGGCGGCGGCGTTGTCCACGGCCGACGGTCTCCTGCTGACGCTGTCCAATTCGCTGTCGCACGACATGTGGTACCGGGTCGTGTCGCCGCGGATGTCGGCGGCGCGGCGGGTGATGGTGTCGAAGATCCTGCTGCTGGTGGTGGCGTTTGGCGCGGCGTGGGTCGCGGCGCGCAAGCCCGCGGACATCCTGTTCATGGTGTCGGCTGCGTTTTCGTTCGCGGCCTCGTCATTCTTTCCGGCGCTCGTCATGGGCGTGTTCTGGCGGCGCGCGAACAAATGGGGCGCCACGCTGGGCATGGCGGCCGGGCTGGCCGTGACGTTCGCCTACATGACGCACACGCATCCTTGGCTGCGCGAATCGGTGCTGGGCATTGCGCGGACGCAGCCGGTGGATCTGTGGTGGGGCATCCAGCCCATCGCGGCGGGCGTGTTCGGTGCGCCGGTGGCGTTCCTGACGATCGTGGTGGTGTCGCTGCTGACGCCGCCGCCCGACCGGGCCACGTTGGCGCTGGTGGATTACCTGCGCAATCCGGACGTGCGTCACCCGCAGCCGGACAACACCTAGGGGGCGGGGCAGGCGGCCGGGCGGCGGTCTTCGGGATCGGCGCAGGCTGCCCAGGCGGCGTCGGGCATGGCCTGCAGCAGCGTGAGGACCTGTCCCGGCGCCCATAGCCAGTGGACGCCGCCGGGGGTGCGGCCGGCTGCCGTCCAGATACGCCGGCGGGCGTCGGCGCTCAGGTCGAAGCGGCTATTGGCGCCGCTGTTGCCGCTGGCCAGCACGGACGACGGATCGCGCTTGGCGTCGTAGACGTCGGCATCGCGTCGTGGCTCCACGATGGCCCAGTCGTAGTGGTAGGAGTCTAGCGCCGGCGGCTGCCAACCAGCGCCGGGCAGCACGAGGATCGGGTGTTCGCCCGGGACGGCGCGGTACGGCAATGCGGCCTGCGCGCCCATGCCGTCTTCGGTGCCGCGGACTGGCCGCAGGTAGCGTTGGGCGGCCCGGCCCTTGGCGTCATGCACGATGACCTCATTCGCCTCGCCGGTTTCGGGCGCATGGCGAATGGTCCGCAGCAGGCGGCCCGCGGCGTCGTGCACGTAGCGCACTTGCGGACGCGTGGCGCCGTCGCAGGCGCCGTCGGCCAGTTCCGCCAGCCAGCCGTTGGCGTCATACCGCAGGCAATGCCGCACCGGGCGATTCTGCCTGTCGTCCCAGGTGCGAGAGCGGAGGTCATAGCCGGTCAGCCTGCCGGCCGCGTCGTAGCGAAAGCGAGTCTCGTTGTCTGGCGGCGGCAGGGCTGGACCCGGCTTGGCGCGCGCTTCGTCCACCGTGTGCGGGCTGTATTGGGCGATGCCGCAAAGATGCTGGCGGCCGTCCGCGCCGCGTTCGAAGCGCAGCACGGTGACGCCGATGCGCGCGCCGGGTTCGGCTGCATAGACGGACCAGTCCACGCGTTCGGCCCACAAGACCGGTGTGGCGCGCGGGCCGTCGGGCACCTGGACAGGGGGCAGCCAGCTTCGGATACGGGAGCCGTCCTTGCCCAGCAACGTGTTGGTGTCGTCGAGCCGGACGTCGGCGATGACGGTCAGTCTTTCGCCCGCAGCGAGCGGTTGGCAAAGGGCCATGGCAAGCCCGGGCGCCGCGGACAGCCCGGCCAGGACCAGCAGGCGCAGGACGCAATCAGTTTGCGGCATTGTGCAGCCACGCGACAAGATCCCACAGCTCGGCGCTGACGCCGCCGAGCCGCAAGGCCCCGCCGCGGGACTCCATCAGCAGGAAGGGGTAGGCATTGCGCTCGAACGTGCCGGCGGGCGGCAGCCGGTAGGGGGTGAAGCGGCCGGACGACAGCAGGTACGTGTTGGTCATGTCGCCCACGTCCACATGCAGGTACCAGACGATCAGATTCGTGCCCTTGAACGCGGCATCGGATTCCGGATAAATGCCGCCTTGGCCCGCAGGAATGCCGCTGGCCAGCACGCCCAGGAAGACCGGACGCGGTCCGTATTGCGGGCGGTAATCGCCATCGCTGTTACGGCGGGTGAAGGCTTCGCGGATGAAGCCGGCGGCTCGCGAGCCGGGCACCACGGACTTGTCGAACAGGGCGTCGAGCTGCGCGTCGTTCAACGGGCTGCGCGCGGCGGCGAGCCGGTCCATGTCCTGCGTGAAGACCGCCAGCCAGGTCCGGTAGCGCTTGAGTTCGGCCGCGCGGTCAAAGTCCTCGGCCGATGCGCTGCCGGCGAAAAGCCAGGCCAGGCACAGACAGGCCGCAAGCGCACGGCGCAGGAAGCCCTGCGCCAGGAAGCCCTGCGCCAGGAAGCCCTGCNNCCCTGCGCCAGGAAGCCCTGCCGGAACAATGCGGCCATGGCCGTCAATGCGAAACGGATTTGGAAAAGACGTTCATCACCACCACACCGGCGATGATGAGGCCGATGCCGATGAGCGCCGGCGTGTCCAGATGCTGCTTGAACAGCACCGCGCCCACGATGGAGATCAGCACGATGCCCACGCCGGACCAGATCGCGTAGGCGATGCCCACGGGGATCTCGCGCAGGGTCAGCGACAGGAAATAGAACGAGATCAGGTAGCCGAAGACGGTGATGACGGACGGCACCAGCCGCGTGAACCCTTCGGACCCCTTGAGGGCGCTGGTGGCGAAGATCTCGGCGACGATCGCCACGCCCAGGTACAGCCATTTCATTTGCGCGGGCCCTCAGACTGCCGCAGCAGCACCAGCAGGGCGCCCGCGCCGCCTTCGCGTTCGGGTGCCTCGGAAAACGCCATGACTTCGGCCTTCTGGACCAGCCACGTGCGCGCCTTGTCCTTCAGGACCGGCTCAAGGCCTTCCGAGTTGTAGCCCTTGCCGTGCACGATGCGCACACAGCGGATGCCGTGTTCCTGGCATTCGTCCAAAAATGACAGCAAGGCATGGCGGGCCTGCTCGACGCGCAGTCCGTGCAGGTCGAGTTCAGCCCCGGCGCGCCATTGGCCGCGGCGCAGGTTGCGCGCGGTGTCGGGCGCCACGTCGCCGCGCACGAAGGCGGTGCCGCCTTCGGAAAGCAGATGCGTGATCTCGCCGCCGTCCGAGACACCGGCATCGGCGCGGCCGGGC
>NZ_DIEJ01000185.1:0-9503 GCF_002418565.1 Achromobacter sp. UBA5777
CAGCGGGCGCCGCCGCCAAGAGCGGCGCTTCGCGTTGGTTGGGCCCCATCGCCGGTATCGCCGCCGGTCTGGGTATCGCCGCGCTGCTCTCCAGCATGGGCCTGTCGGGCGCATTCCTGGAGTTCCTGTCGTCCGCGCTGCTGATCGCTGCTGTCGTCTTTGCCGTCATGTTCATCATCCGCCGCCTGCGTGGCGCCGGTCCGCGCACTGCCACCCAGGGCGCATTTGGCGGCAACAACAACGCCTCGGGCCAGCAGCAACAGCAACCGATGTGGCGTGAAGCGCTGAAGCCGGGCGCCGCCGCACCCGCAGCCGCCGCTCCGGTGGCCGCCGCTCCCATCGAGCCGCCGGCCGTCCTGCCCAAGGCGGGCGATGACAACAACTGGTTCGTGCCGGGCGATTTCGACACGCCGGCCTTCCTGAAGCAAGCCAAGGAACAGTTCGTCCGCATCCAGGCTGTCTGGGACAGCGGCAGCACCGACGGTCTGCGTGAATTCCTGACCGACGACCTGATCACCGAACTCAAGCCGCAACTGGCCGAGCGCGGCGCGGCGCCCAACAAGACCGAAGTGGTCCTGCTGAACGCCGAGATGCTGGGCATCGAAACCGTCTCCGACGGTCACCTGGCCAGCGTGCGCTTCTCCGGCATGCTGCGTGAGGCCCCGGGCGCCGAGGCTTTCCGCTTCGAAGAAGTCTGGAACCTGTTCAAGCCGGCCAATGGCGGCTGGTTGCTGGCCGGCATCCAGCAGATCCCGGTGGAACACGCCAGCTAAACCCTGGCGGTCCGGCTCGACCGGCCCTCTGCCGCGGACGCCGTCACGGCGTCCGCATGAACCGGCCCCCAAAGGGCCGGTTTTTCATGTGCCTTCCGCAAAACAGGCTCTCATCTAACCCGTTACACTCCCGATTTACCCATCAACTTCGGCAAGCCCTCCCGGGTCCTTGCAACCGCTCATGCTGCCTTTTTCGTTCCTGCCCACCCCCAAGCGCCTGGCCGTCAGCGCCCTCAACGCCCTGTTGCGGCGCGAGGACTGGGCGCGCGAACGCCTGGCGCGGCATGCCGGCAAGACGGTGCGTTTCGTCATGGGTGGCTTCACGCTTGGTCTATCCATCGATAGCGACGGGCTGGCCGATCAGGCCGATCCGGCCGTGGTGCCCGACGTCACGCTGACCGTGTCGCCAGACAAGCTGCCGTTGCCGCGTCTGGGCGCGGGGCACGACAAGCCCGATTTCGCCGAGGCCACGCATATTTCGGGCGACGCGGCGCTGGCCCAGGTGGTCGCAGATCTGTCCAAGCAATTGCGGTTCGATCCCGAAGACGCGCTTGCCCGGGTGGTGGGCGACATCGCCGCGCTGCGCATTGTGGGTGGCGCGCGCGCGGTGGCCGGCGGGGCTCGCAATGCGGGTCAGCGGCTGGCCGAGAATGTCTCTGAATATCTGTCCGAAGAAAGCGGTGTTCTGGCGGGCCGCCCGGCCCTGGAGCAATGGCGCCTGGACCTGGCCGACCTGAACGCGCGCGCGGATGCGCTGGCGCGGTCGGCGGCCGCGCTGCAAACCCGCCTGGCCTCGGCCGGCGCAAAGCGGGGCGCCTGATCCATGTTCCCCTTGCTGCGCCTCTTTCGCATCATCGTCGTCTCGCTGCGCTACGGCCTGGACGAGCTGGTCCTGTCCAGCCTGAATCACCCGCTGGCCACGTGCCTGCTGCGCGTCATGCGCCTGGGCACGCGTCCGCGCTCGCCGCGCGGGCAGCGGCTGCGTTTGGCGCTGGAATCGCTGGGTCCCATCTTTGTGAAGTTCGGGCAGGTGTTGTCCACCCGCCGGGACCTGATCCCCGCCGACATCGCCAACGAACTGGCGTTGCTGCAGGACCGCGTGCCGCCGTTCCCGTCCGCGCAGGCCGCTGCCTGCATCGAGGCGGCGCTGGGCGCACCGCCCGAAAAGCTGTTCGCGCAGTTCGACGTGGACCCGGTGGCGTCGGCGTCCATCGCGCAGGTCCACTTCGCGGTGCTGCACGATGGCCGTGAGGTCGCCGTGAAGGTGCTGCGTCCGGGCATGCTCAGCATCATCGAAAAGGACATGTCGCTCTTGAAGGTCGTGGCGCGCATCATCGAGCGCCTGGGCGCCGATGGCCGCCGCCTGAAGCCGCGCGAGGTTGTCGCGGAATTCGACAAGTACCTGCACGACGAACTGGACCTGGTGCGCGAGGCCTCCAATTGCAGCCAGCTGCGCCGCAATTTCGGCCCGGAATCCGGCCGGGGCGACATGCTGATCGTGCCCGAGGTGATCTGGGAATACACGGCCTCTACCGTCTTCACGATGCAGCGCATGTACGGCATGCCCGTGGGCCAGGTCGAGCGCATGCGCGAAGCCGGCATCGACATTCCGACGTTGGCGCGCACGGGCGTGGAGATCTTCTTTACGCAGGTGTTCACCGACGGCTTCTTCCACGCGGACATGCACCCGGGCAACATCTACGTATCGGACCGCCCCGACACGCTGGGCAGCTATATCGCGCTGGACTTCGGCATCGTGGGCTCGCTGTCGGAGTTCGACAAGAATTACCTGGCGCAGAATTTCCTGGCCTTCTTCCATCGCGACTATCGTCGCGTGGCGCAACTGCATATCGAGTCGGGCTGGGTGCCGCCGGATACGCGCGAGGAAGAGCTGGAGGGCGCGGTGCGCGCCGTCTGCGAACCGTATTTTGACCGGCCGCTGTCGGAGATCTCGCTGGGGCAGGTGCTGCTGCGGCTCTTCCAGACCTCGCGCCGTTTCAACGTAGAAATCCAGCCGCAGCTGGTCCTGTTGCAAAAGACCCTGCTGAACGTCGAGGGACTGGGCCGTCAGCTCGATCCCAACCTCGACCTCTGGAAGACCGCAAAACCCTATCTGGAACGCTGGATGCGTCAGCGTGTCGGATTCCAGGGCCTGCGGCAAAGCCTGGAAAAAGAGGCCGTGCAGTGGTCGCAAATGCTGCCCGCCCTGCCCAGGCTGGTCCATGACCATCTGAGCCGACCCAATGTCTCGCCCGCGATGCTGGCCGAGATGATGCAGTTACGCCGCGCCCAAGAGCAGAACAACCGGCTGGTTGCAGCGCTGGTTGGTGTGCTGGCGCTGGCGGTCGGGGTCGCGATATGGGCGTTGACCCGATAGGCGGCGCGATGATCTAGACCTTACTGTCATGTTTCATTCATGAAACGGTCATCATAGCTTCGCGGGAGACGGCGAAAAATAGCGCTGCGCAATTGGCAAGCAGCGCCCACGCCTATAAGAACGCGCGCGCCATTCATCAATTTTCATAGCCCCACTAGCGGGACGAATACAAGGGCAGAACATGCTTTATCCAGAACTCTTCAAGACCATGGAAGCCGTGCGATGGAACATGGCGCACGATATTCCGTGGGGCGATTTCGACCGCAGCAAGCTCTCGGACGAACAAGCCCACACGATCAAGATGAACGCCATCACGGAGTGGGCGGCGCTGCCGGCCACCGAGATGTTCCTGCGCGACAACCGCGGCGACAGTGATTTCTGCGCGTTCATGTCGGTCTGGTTCTTTGAAGAGCAAAAGCATTCGCTGGTGCTGATCGAGTATCTGCGCCGCTTCTGCCCGGACCTGGTGCCGACCGAAGAAGAGCTGCACAACGTGCGCTTTGAATTCGACAAGGCCCCTGAACTTGAAACGCTGATGCTGCACTTCTGCGGCGAAGTCCGCCTGAACCACTGGTACCGCCGCGCTGCCGAATGGCACACGGAGCCGGTGATCAAGGCGATCTACAAGACGGTGGCGCAGGACGAGGCGCGCCACGCGGGCGCCTACCTGCAGTACATGCGCCGCGCGCTGCATGATCGCGGACAGGACACGAGCGCAGAGGCGCGTCTGGCGTTCTCGAAGATCGGGGTGCTGATGGCGTCGGCGGGCCGCACGCAGCAGGCGCTGCATCCGACCAATCTGCACGTGAACAAGGATCTGTTCCCGAACGATACGGTGCAGTCGCGCCTGCCGGAGCCGGGCTGGCTGGAGCACTGGCTGGATACGCAGATCCGTTTTGACGGGGTGTGGGAGCAGAAGGTGGCGACGCGGATTCTGCACATTCTGTCGAAGCTGATGGACCGCAGCTTCGAGACGGTGAAGGATCTGAACCGCTACCGGAAGGAAGTGTCGGCGCTGATCGTGCCGAAGGACAAAGAGATCATCCTGGGCGGCGCCTGATCCCTCCTATAATCGCCGCATGCCCGCCGCCCGCTTCGAATCCAAGGTCCTGTCCCGCGACGAACTCGTCGTTGCCGTTGCCGCTGGCCGCTATCCGCGGCCGCTGGTGTTTACGAACGGGGTGTTCGACATCCTGCATCGCGGGCATGCGACGTATCTGGATCAGGCGGCGCAGCTTGGCGCCACGCTGGTTGTGGCGGTGAATACCGATGAGTCGGTGCGGCGGCTGGGCAAGGGCGACGAGCGTCCGCTCAATCGGATGGAAGACCGCGCTGCGCTGCTGGCGGCGCTGGGATTCGTGACCGTAGTCACGTCCTTCCATGAAGATACGCCTGAGGCGTTGATCGGAGAGATCAAGCCCGATCTGATCGTCAAGGGTGGCGATTACGATATGGAGACGTTGCCGGAGACTGCGCTGGTGAAGACCTGGGGCGGACGGGCCGTTGCGATTCCTTTTGAGTTTGAGCGGTCTACGACGGCGTTGGTGAAGAAGATTCAGGGCGGGTGATTCGCTGGTGAATCTACATATCGGATTGAAGGCGGCCTCTGTAGGCCGCTTTTCTTTTTGCCTTTTTGGGGGGCTTTGTCGGTGGCGTGTGTGGTGTTCGCATCTCGTGGCGTCGGTCTTCGTTGGCAGTGACCGATCTTCGTAGGTCGCCCGGCGCCGCGGTCACCGTGGGCACGATCGCCCACGATTGCGGTCCGGAGCCTTCGCTCCGGACTGCCCCGTTGTCATCCTCGTCCGCCTTCGGCTCCCTACGGATTCCCTCGGGCGCATCGACGGCGCTCGCGCCCACGGTGACCGCGACACCGTGCTGCCAGGGTCTTTGGTTTGCGCGCCGCAAGACCTGTGGTCAGGGAAGGAGATCTGCGGGCCGCCGAATTGCTGCCGCCCGGGCGGCGGCAATCGGCATCTGAGTTGTGGGGCGTTGTGGGGGGGTGCGCTCGCGCGCTGGGGGGGGCGTAGGGAGTCGATTGGGTGTCTGACACCCGTAGAGATGATCTTCAGCTCCAGACAGTGCGTCCAAGGGTGTCAGACACTGGTCGCAGCAGTAGAAACGCGCTCAGCGCGGCGTGCGCAGCAGCCGGTTGATCGCTTCCAGGTCCGATTCCGCCAGGATGCCGCTGGTGGCCTTCAGGCGCAGGCTGGAGAGCACTGTGCTGTAGCGGGCCAGGGCCAGGTCGCGTTGGGTGGCGTAGAGCTGTTGCTGGGCGTTCAGGACGTCCAGGTTGATGCGCACGCCGACTTCGTAGCCGGTGCGGTTGGCTTCCACCGCGGCGCGGCTGGATTTTTCGCCGGCTTCCAGGGCCTGGATGCGGGCCAGGCCACTGGTGACGCCGGTGTAGTACTGGCGGGTGGCCTGGACGGCCTGGCGGCGGGCGGTTTCGTAGTCGTAGCGCGCCTTCTGTTCCAGTTCGACCTTTTCGGTGACTTGCGAGGAAACGCCGCCGCCCGAGTAGAGGGGGATGGAGAGAACTACGCCGATGGTGTTGTCGATGGGCTTGCCGGGGGCGGCGTTGCGCATGACGGCGTCGCTGGCGCTGCCGCTGGTGGCGCGCAGGTTCAGGGTGGGGTAGTGGCCGCTCTTGGCGATCTGGATTTCGCGACCGGCGATGCGGGTCAGGAGTTGCGCGCGCAGGACTTCGAGGCTGGAGGTTTGGGCCTGGTTGCTCCAGTCGGCGATGCGGGCAGGCTGGGGGGCGGGCAGTTGCACGCCGTAGGGTAGTTCGGCCAGGGCGCCGGGCTGCGTGCCGATGATCTTGGCGAGTTCGTCCCGGCGCACTTCCAGGTCGTTCTGCAGGCGCAGTTCCTGGGCGACGACGAGGTCGTAGCGCGACTGGGCCTCGTAGGTGTCGGTGATGGTGGCGTTGCCGAGTTCGAAATTGCGCTTGGCGGATTCAAGCTGGCCGGCGACGGCGGTTTTTTCGGCTTCGGTGGCGGTCAGGGTGTCCTGGGCGTACAGGACGTTGAAGTAGGCGTCGGCGACGCGCAGCAAGAGGTCTTGATAGGCCTGCTGGAGTTGCACTTCGACGTCGGCGACGATGAGCTTGGATTGCTCGAAGTTCTGCCAGCGGCCCCAGTCAAAGAGCGGCTGGGTGAGCGCCAGGTCCCACACGCCGCGGCCGCCGCTGTAGGCGTAGGACAGGCCGCGGGTGCTGCGGGTTTCCTGGTAGGCGCCGCCGGCTTCGGCGGTGATCAGGGGCAGCAGCAGGGCGCGGGCCTGGGGTTCTTTTTCGAGGCCGGCGCGGTAGTTGGCGCGCGCGGCGGCGTAGGTGGGGTCATTGCCCAGCGCGGCCTGCCAGACCTGGACCAGGTTCTGGGCGGACGCGGTCAGCGGGCCGGCACTTGCGGCGCAGGTGAAAACCAGTAAAGCCGTAAGTGAGCGGACGCGCATGATCTTTCAACGATACGCCGGGCCGCCGGACGTGACGCCGGCCCCATGGGGGCCGGGCAAAAGGCGGCGAGGTCGCGGAGTTAGAACTTGAACTGCGACACCGTGACGCCGCGCAACGGCTTGATGACCGTTTCGAAGAGCTTGACGGTTTCGAAGCTGGCGGCGGTGGTGCGGGTGATGCGACAGGCGGTCATGATGGGCGTCTGGCCGACGACAACGACAAGGCGGCCGCCGACGCGCAGTTGGTACTTCAGCGCGTCCGGCACGACCGGCACGGAACCGGTGACCAGGATGGCGTCGTATTCGGTGGAGCCCCAGCCATTGCGGGCGTCGCCGGTCTCGACCTTGACGTTGGTGACGTTGTTCATCTGCAGGTTCTGCTGCGCGAAGGTCACCAGGCGGCTGTCGATTTCGACGGAGGTGACCTGTTGCGCCAGGTAGCCCAGGAGGGCGGCCTGGTAGCCGGAGCCGGTGCCGATTTCGAGCACGCAGTCGGACTTGGTCAGCAGCAGTTCCTGCGCGAGACGGGCTTCGACCTTGGGGGCGAGCATGGTCTGGCGCGTGTTGACCGCGTTGATCTCGAGCGGCAGCTCCAGGTCGGAAAACGCCAGGCCACGCAGGGCCGGCGGAACGAATTGTTCGCGGCGCACATCGAACAGCGCTTGCAGCACGTTGGCGTCCAGGACGTCCCACGGGCGGATCTGCTGTTCCACCATATTGAAGCGGGCTTGTTCTACGTCGGGCAGGGTCGAAGCGTTCATGACGGTCAGAAAAAACAGAGGAATCAACGGGCCATTGTACCGATTCGTAGCGTCCTGTGACGGCGCGCCCGTGCGGCAGATGTTTCAGGCGCGGCCCCGGCCCCCGAAATGCAGACGGCGCCCCGCGGGGCGCCGTCTTTGGGGGGGCAGTCGAACCTACCACCAACCGTGGAAATGGTGGACCGGGCCGTGGCCCGAGCCGACTGACAGGCGCTCGGCGTGGCGGATGGCTTCGGTCAGGTAGGCCTTGGCCCGCTTGGCCGATTTCGGTACGTCCCCGATTTGCGGCAGCAGCGCCGCCAGCGCGGCCGACAGCGTGCAGCCGGTGCCGTGCGTGTTGGCGGTGTCGATGCGGTGGCCGGGCAGTTCGATCATGCGGTCGCCGTCGTGCAGCAAATCGATGGTTTCGCTGCCGGGCAGGTGGCCGCCCTTGACGAGCACCCAGCGTTCGCCGGAATGCGCCAGCTTGTTGCGCAGGCGCTCGGCGACGCGCCGCATTTCCTTGACGGTCTCGACGGGGCGCTCTTCGAGCAGCACGCCGGCTTCGGGAAGATTGGGCGTGAGCAGGGTAGTCAGGGGCAGCATGGCTTCGCGCATGGCGCCGACGGCATCGTTCTCGAGCAGCAGGTCGCCGCTCTTGGCGACCATGACCGGGTCCAGCACGATGTGCGCGGGCGTCCATTTGGCGAGCTTTTCGGCCACGACCTCGATGACGGGGCGCTGGCCCAGCATGCCGATCTTGACCGCGTCGATGCGCACGTCGGTGAACAGGGTGTCGATCTGCAGGCCGACGAAGGCGGGCGGCACCGGCGAGATGCCGGTCACGCCCTGCGTGTTCTGCGCGGTGAGCGCGGCGATGATGGCGCAGCCGTAGGCGCCCAGCGCGCTCATGGCCTTGACGTCGGCCAGGATGCCGGCGCCGCCGGAAGGGTCGACGCCGGCGATGGTCAGCGCGTTGGGGATCGGACGGCCGCTGGCGGCCGGCTGGCGGGAATTCATTTCGCGGGACCGCCGGTGATCAGGCCTTCGGTGGGCGAGCTGGGCGCGCCGCTGTACAGCTTCTTGGGCATGCGGCCGGCCAGGAAGGCCTCGCGGCCGCTTTCGACGCCCTTCTTCATGGCGCTGGCCATCAGGATGGGGTCGCGCGCGCCGGCGATGGCGGTGTTCATCAGCACGGCGTCGCAGCCCAGTTCCATGGCGATGGCGGCGTCGGACGCGGTGCCCACGCCGGCATCGACCACGACCGGCACGCGGGCCTGGTCGATGATGAGGCGCAGGTTCCAGGGATTCAGGATGCCCATGCCCGAGCCGATCAGCGAGGCCAGCGGCATGACGGCCACGGCGCCCATGTCTTCCAGCATGCGGCATTGGATGGGATCGTCGGTGCAATAGACCATGACCTTGAAGCCCTCATCGACCAGCGTCTTGGTGGCTTTGAGGGTTTCGGGCATGTTGGGGAACAGCGTGTGCGGGTCGCCCAGCACTTCGAGCTTCACGAGGTCGTGGCCGTCCAGCAGTTCGCGGGCCAGGCGCAGCGTGCGCACGGCGTCGTCGGCGGTGTAGCAGCCGGCCGTGTTGGGCAGCAGCGTGAATTTCGAGGTGGGAACGTAGTCCAGCAGGTTCGGCTCACCGGCGTTCTGGCCGATGTTGGTGCGGCGGATGGCGACGGTGACGATTTCCGTGCCGCTGGCGTCCAGGGCCGCGCGGGTCTGTTCGAAGTCCTTGTACTTGCCGGTTCCGACGAGCAGGCGCGACGAGTAGGCGCGGCCGGCGATGGTGAGAGTGTCTTGTGTGGTCATGGCGGTGCTTCAAAGGGCGGGCGCGCACGATGCGAGGCCCGCGGGGGACTGGCTGACTGATGCCGAATGATAAAGCAGTCCGCCGGACGGCAGGGCCGGGCACTGGCCCGCGCGTTCCACTATTTGCGGATCGCGCGCGTCAGCGCACCCGGTCCAGGTCGGCGCAGACGGTCTCGGCCGCGTCGATCAGCCGGGGCCCGGGCCGGTACAGCGCGTCGGCATCGACGCCGTAGACGTGGCCCTGGCGCGCCGCCGGCAGGCCCATCGCCTGCCATGCAGCCAGATTCCTGGCCGTGTCTTCCGGACGCGAGACGCCGGCCAGCACGGCCTCGGGCCG
>NZ_DIEJ01000187.1:0-7665 GCF_002418565.1 Achromobacter sp. UBA5777
CGCTGCCGGCTGAACGGCAGACCGCAGCCGTTGCAGGCGGGCGCAAGGAACTGCAGCAGGCCGCCCGGGAGGTCCGGCAGGCCAAGGCGCCGCCGCCGCGCGAGGCGCCGCCGGAAGAACCCATTGAAAACATCGCGGACATGCCGGCGGAAATCGCGCGGCTGCGCCAGTTGCTGGCCAAGCTGACCGATGAACGCGATCAGCTCAAAAAGAAGGTCATGCACCTGACTGTCGCGTTGTCGGAAGCCCGCAGCGGGTCCGGCAGCGGGGATGATTGAGCATCGATGCAGGAATAAGGGATAACCCTTAAACCGCATAATCCACGAAAAAAATTCGTGGATCGCTGGGAATTTATATCGTTTTGAGGAAAGGCTTGCGCGGCTTTGTAATGCAGGTTCGCTTCAACGCTTCCTGCATTCACACCTGACTTTCCTTATGAATCCCATCGGATATCGCATTCTTTCCCGGCCCGAAACGGCCGTCGCCGCCGACGTGCTGGCCGGTTTTGCCAGCATCGGCTCGGCCCAGATCAGCGACTGCATGAATCGCCTGTACGGCGTGTCGGGCCTGCGTCCGCTGCATAACGGCGCGCGCCGCACGGTCGGCGTGGCGCTTACCGTCAAGACCCGTCCGGGCGATAACCTGATGATCCACAAGGCGATTTCGCTGGGCGGCGCGGGCGACGTGATCGTCGTGGACGGCGCGGGCGACACCAGCAACGCGCTGGTGGGCGAACTGATGATGATGGATGCGCAGTCGCGCGGCATCCAAGGCTTTGTGATCGACGGCGCGGTGCGCGATGCGGACGTGTTCGCCCAGGGCGAATTCGGCTGTTTTGCCCGCGACGTGTCGCACAAGGGGCCCTACAAGGACGGCCCGGGCGAGATCAATGTGCCCGTGTCGGTCGGCGGGCAGGTGGTCAACCCCGGCGACGTGGTCGTGGGCGATGCCGACGGCGTGGTGGTGATTCCCGCTGAACACGCCAGCGCCGTGCTGGCGCTGGCTCTGAAGAAGGAAGCCGACGAAGCCGTGGCCAAGGAAAAGCTGCGCGCCGGCACGTACACCAAGCCGTGGCTGGAAAAGACCCTGGCGGAAAAGATGGGAGCGGCCAAATGAGCATCGTTGCCGACCGCATCAAGCGCATTAAGCTGTCGCCCAGCGTCGCCGCGCGCGCCATCATCGCCGAATTGCGCGAGCAGGGCCGCCGCATCATCGACCTGACCATCGGTGAACCGGATTTTTCGACGCCCGAACACATCCGCCAGGCCGCCACGGCGGCCATGAACCGCGGCGAAACCAAGTACCCGCCGGCGCAGGGCACGGTAGCCCTGCGCAAGGCCGCGGCCGTCCATCTGCGGGAAGCGACCGGCGTGGACTACCCGGCATCGCGCGTCATCGTCAGCACCGGCGCCAAACAGGTGATCTTCAACGGCCTGGCCGCGACGCTGAACGATGGCGACGAGGTGCTGATCCCCGCGCCGTTCTGGGTGTCGTATCCGGACATGGTCCTGGTCAACGGCGGCGTGCCGGTGGCCGTGGAAACGTCGCCCGCCACCGATTACAAGGTGACGCCCGAAGCGCTGGAACGCGCCATCACGCCGCGCACCAAGTGGCTGATGATGAATGCCCCCAGCAACCCGACGGGATCGGTCTACAGCGCGGACGAACTGCGTGGTCTGACCGAAGTCCTTGCGCGCCATCCGCACGTCTGGCTGATGACCGACGACATCTACGCGCGCCTGAATTTCACCGGCGAGCCGACGGTGCATCCGCTGCAAGTGGCGCCGGAACTGGCCGCCCGCACGCTGGTCGTCAATGGCGTATCCAAGGCCTATGCCATGACGGGCTGGCGCATCGGTTACGGCGCCGGTCCCGACGAACTGATCAAGGCGATGGCGATCCTGCAGTCGCAAAGCACGTCGGGCGCCTCGTCGGTCAGCCAGGCGGCGGCGCTGGAAGCCCTGACGGGTCCGCAGGACTGCGTCGTGGAGTTCGCCAAGGTGTTCCGCGAGCGCCGCGACCTGGCGATCGCCGAATTGTCCGGCGCGCCGGGGCTGGACATCGTCGTGCCGCAGGGCGCGTTCTATGTCTTTCCGGACTGCTCGGGCCTCTTGGGCAAGAAGACGCCGGCCGGCGACGTGATCGCCAGCGACACCGACTTGACGCACTACCTGCTGCGCGAAGCCGGCGTGGCGGTCATCGACGGCCATGCCTACGGCGCGCCCGGCACGTTCCGGTTGTCGTTTGCCGCGTCGCTGGACGATATCCGGCAGGGATGCGCGGCCATCCGCGAGGCCTGCGCCAAGCTGGCCTGACGGGCCACGCATTCGCATCCATACGGCGTCATCGCCAGTCTGTACACCTAACAACCATTCAAGGGGAATGAACCATGAAGCGTCACACTCTCATCGCCGCCAGCTTGGCCCTGGCATCGCTGGCCGCGGGCGGACTTGCCCACGCCGACCAGCTTGACGACATCAAGGCGCGCGGCGAGCTGGTTTGCGGCACGCTGGGCACGTCGCAGCCGTTCAGCTTCCAGGACGGCGCGACGCGCCAGCTCGTGGGCTATGACGTGGACGTGTGCAAGCTCGTCGCGGACAAGCTGGGCGTCAAGGTCAACTACAAGCTGCTGTCGGTGGCGGCGCGCGTGCCGGAACTGAACGAAGGGCGCGTGGACATTCTGGCGGCCAATCTGGGCTATTCGCCCGACCGCGCGCAGCAGATCGCCTTCAGCCACGCGTATTACGTCAGCCCGCAAAAGCTGATGGTGCGCAAGGATTCGGGTCTGGATTCGATCGAAGCCCTGAACGGCCGCCGCATCGGCGCGACCAAGGGTTCCAGCTCCGAACGCGAGATCAAGCGCATTCTCGACAAGTCGCAGGTCATCGGCTATGGCGACAGCTCGGCCACGTACCTCGCCCTGCAGCAGAAGAAGGTGGACGCGCAGTTCGCGTCCGAACTGGTGCTGGTGCGCCTGGTCCTGCAAAGCCCGCCCACCGCGCCAGTCAGCGTCATCGGCAAGGCCGTGTTCGATGAGCCGTGGGGTCTGGGCGTGCGCAAGTCCGAGCCGCGATTCCTGGAGACGGTGAATCAGGCGCTGGACGAGGCCGAAACCTCGGGCGCGGCGGCCAAGCTGTTCGACAAGTGGTTTGGCCCCGACACCCCCTACAAGCTGGAGCGCGGCTTCAAGATCGGCCCGATCGCCGGCTGAGGGGCCGATCCGAGCGCTGCCGTTCGCCAGATCCCGTCACGGCTTCCCGCGTCTTGCAAGGCGACGCGCGGGAAGCCGTGATGCTTGGCGTTGCGCGCCCGAACGCAGGAGATTGACAGGTTTATGAGCTTTCTAGACGCTTCCCAATACCAGCTGCTGCTCAGCGGCATGGCGGTCACCGTGCAACTATTTCTTGTCGCATGGGTCATGGCGTTTTCCATCGCGGTGACGCTGGTGGTGGTGCGCGCCACCAATCTGGCGCCGTGCCGCTGGCTGGTCGACGCCTATGTGGAATACCACCGCAATGTGCCGCTGCTGGTGCAGGTGCTGTTCTGGTACTTCGGCATGCCCGAGCTGCTGCCCGAAGGTTTCCGGATGTGGCTGTATGCGCACAACGCCGAAATGTCGCTGGCCGCGATCGCGCTGGCGCTGGGGTCGGCCGCCTACATCGCCGAAGACATCCGCAGCGGCCTGCGCGCCATTCCCGGCACCCAGTTCGAGGCCGCCCGCGCACTGGGCGCGAGCTATCTGCAATGCATGCGCTTCGTCATCGTGCCGCAGGCGCTGCGCATCTCCATTCCGCCGCTGGTCGGACGCGCGCTGCTGCTCTTCAAGAACACCAGCGTGGCCATGGCGATCGGCGTGATGGAGCTGACCTACCAGGCGCGGGAGATCGAGAACGAGACCTACCGCACCTTCGCCACCTTCGGCGCGGCGACGATCATGTATCTGCTGGGATCGTTCCTGATCATGGCGCTCGGATCGCGCATCTACGCCCGTTATCGTCTGAACCGCGGAGGCCATGGTGCTTGATCTCCTGATGCAATACTGGCCCACGCTGCTGGTGGGTCAATACCCCAACGGTCCGCTCGGCGGACTGGCGTTGACGCTGATCCTGGCCGCGCTGGGCCTGGCAATGTCCCTGCCGCTGGCGCTCCTGATCGCGCTGGCCCGGGTGAGCCCCTACGGGTGGCTGCGCACGGCCAGCAAGGCGCTGGTCAATGTGGTGCGCGGCATGCCGCTGCTGATGCTGATCTTCTGGGCCTACTTCGTAGTGCCCAAGATCACCGGCCAGGTGGTCAGCGGCTTCTGGACGCTGATCTTTGCCCTGGTGGTATACGAAAGCGCCTACCTGTCCGAGGTCATCCGTTCGGGTATCGAAGCGGTGCCGCGCGGCCAGATCGAGGCCTCGCGCTCGCTGGGCGTGGGCTACTGGACGACGATGCGCAAGGTGGTGCTGCCGCAGGCGCTGTTCAACGTGCTGCCCAGCATGACCAGCCAGTTCGTGTCCACCATCAAGGAAACTTCGCTGGGCTACGTCATCAGCGTCAACGAACTGACGTTTGCCGCCAACCAGGTCAACAACCTGGTGCTGACCCAGCCGCTGCAGGTGTTCGGCATTCTGGCCATCATCTACTTCATCGTGTGCTTCAGCCTGAGCCGCGGCTTGAGCTGGCTGGACCTGCGCATCCGCCGCACGCGGGCCATGGCTTAAAGGAACAAAAACATGATCAACCTCGAGAAAGTGAACAAGTGGTACGGCGAGCATCATGTGCTCAAGGACGTGGACCTGTCGGTGGCGCGCGGCGAGGTGCTGGTGGTGTGCGGACCGTCCGGGTCCGGCAAGTCCACGATGATCCGCACGATCAACCGGCTGGAACCCATCGAGAAGGGCCGCATCCTGATCGACGGCGCGGACATCTACGGCAAGGGCGCCAACCTGAATGCGCTGCGCCAGAAGATCGGCTTCGTGTTCCAGCAGTTCAACCTGTTTCCGCACATGAGCGTGCTGGAAAACGTGATCTTCGCGCCCGTGAACATCCGCAAGCAGCCCCGCAAGGAAGCCGTGGAGCTGGCGCGCAGCCTGCTCGACCGCGTGGGTCTGGCGCACAAGATCGATGCCTATCCGGGATCGTTGTCCGGCGGGCAGCAGCAGCGCGTGGCGATTGCGCGCGCGCTGGCGCTGCAGCCGCCCGTCATGCTGTTCGATGAGCCGACCAGCGCACTCGATCCCGAGATGGTGGGCGAGGTGCTTCAGGTGATGAAGGGCCTGGCCAAGGACGGCATGACGATGGTCTGCGTGACGCACGAAATGGGCTTTGCGCGCGACGTCTGCGACCGCGTGGTGTTCATGGATGCGGGCGAAATCCTGGAGATGGACACGCCCGAGCGCTTTTTCAGCGCGCCGGCGCATCCGCGCGCGCAGCGCTTCCTGGCGGACATCCTGCATCCGCGGGGGTGATCCGCGCCGATCGGCCGCGGTGGTAATGTCTGGGGTTTCCATGCGCTTTTCTTCGACCGCGGCGATGTACACCCTCAAGCAATTGGAGGCCTTTTACTGGAGTTCCGAACTGGGCAGCTTCAGCGCGTCGTCGCGCAAGCTGCACACCACCCAATCGGCCGTGGCCAAAAGGGTGGGGGAACTCGAGGCCTTTGCGGGCGCGCCCCTGTTCGAGCGGCGCGCCAAGAAACTCCTGATGACCCCGCAGGGCCGCAAGCTGTTCGAGCTGGCCAGCCAGATGCTGGAGCTGAACAGCCGCATCGTGCAGAACATGGCCGATCCAGCCAGCTTCGAAGGCGTGGTGCGCCTGGGCGTGACGGAACTGGTGGGCATGACCTGGCTGGCCGGGCTGATCAAGCAGATCAGCCAGCGCTACCCGCGCGTGCAGTTGATGCCCGAGATCGATGGCGGCATCACTCTGTACGAACGGCTGGAGCAGGACGAACTGGATCTGGCGATCATGCCCGGCCCCTTCTGGGGCTACCAGTACGATTGCACGCACCTGGGGGCGGTCACCAATGTCTGGATGGCGAGTCCGGCGCTGGACATCGATGTCGCTGCCGCGTTGACGCCGCAGGATCTGGCGCCGTATCCGGTGATCTCGCAGCCCACCAATTCCGCGCTATCGCATCTGTACGACGCGTGGTTCGCGGAACAGGGAATGCCGGTCAAGCGCGTGCTGACCTGCAACAGCCTGGGCATGATGGCGCAGCTGACAATGCTGGGATTGGGGATCAGTTACCTGCCGGGCGCGTACTTTGCGCCGCTGGTGGCGCGTGGGGCGCTGTGCCAGTTGAATGTGCAGCCGGACCTGCCGACCATCAATTACTACGCGGTGCACAAAAAGAACATCGTCAATCCGGTCGTATCCCGGGTGATCGACATTGCGCGCGAGGAATGCGCGTTCGAGGTGGCGGGGGCCTTCCTGCCCCATGTGCCGCCGGCGGCGCGGCCCATCGAGGCAGGGGAAGGCGACTTGCCGGACGGAAGTCCGGCCGGCCGGCGCGCTTAACCGCAGCGGATCGCCGTCATCACGTCCTTGTCGTCCACGATGAGGTTCAGGCGGGTGTTGTTGTATTCCATGGTGACTAGCTGGCCCGGACGCAGCATGCGCGCGGTGGCGCTGCCGCTGCGCGTGCGCAGGTCTTCCATGACGGACGGCGTGGCTTTCTGACCGATCTGCGATTGCAGCGGGCCGGCGTCGCAGGTCTTGCCGGTGCTGCTGCCGGGCATGGCCGAGGACGAACCGTAGGAAGAGCCGGCGCCGGTGCTCGATGAAGAGGATGCGCTCGAGGAGCTGGAGGCCGGCGCGCTGGACGTACGCGAACCGCCGGTATTGGCGCACGCAGCCAGGCTGGCAACCAGCAGGAAAGGGATCAGCTTGCGGATCATGTAGGACTCCTTACAACGAGCGGACAAAAAGCCATGATAGACCAGCGGCGACGCGCTGTGCTCAAGGCGCGGCGGGCATGTGCAACCGGGCAACAACGGCAGGCGGCTGGCCGGTTGCGCGGATCGCTTCAATGGAAGTCGCGGCTCTGCGACGTCAGCCCGCCCAGGAGGTCGGACATGTCCACCAGCCGCTGCGCGATCAGGTGGCGCACGCCGTCCACGCTCTGCCAGGACCCGAACACCCCCAGCAGGGTGGCGCCCAGCAGCTCGCGGCGCTGGCGTTCGATCAGGTCAGGGCGGACCACCACGTTGACAGGGCCGGTCTCGTCTTCGAGGGTGACGAAGATGACGCCCTTGGAGGTCTGGGGGCGCTGGCGCACGGTGACGATGCCGCAGGCGCGCGCGACCCGCTTGTTGGGATAGTCGTTCAGCACCGAGGCAGGCTGGAAGTTGCGCGCGGCCAGTTGGGGGCGCAGCAGCGACACGGGATGGCTGTGTAGCGTCAGGCCGACGCTGCGGTAGTCGGCGGCGACCGTCTGGCTTTCGGAGGGGGCAGACAGTTGCGGGGCCTGGGTTTCCACGATTTCGGCGTCCCGCAGCAGGTCGCGGCTTTGTACGCTGGCGGCGGCCTCCCAACTGGCCTGGCGCCGGTGGCCGGCCAGGGTGCGCAGCGCATCGCCCGCGGCCAGCGCGTTCAGGTCGTGGCGGTTCAGGCCAGCGCGGCGGGCCAGGTCGGCGGTGTTGGCAAAGGGGGCGTCGGCCCGCGCGGCCTCGATGCGGC
>NZ_DIEJ01000170.1:0-3844 GCF_002418565.1 Achromobacter sp. UBA5777
CGCCGAACAGCTGCTGGCGCGGATTGGCGCCAAAGGCGCGCGACGCTTCCAGCACTTCGCGGTCGACCAGGCGGATGCCCAGGTCGGTCAGGCGGATGAGCGGCGGCACGGCGTAGATGACGGTTGCGATGATGGCGGGAATCTTGCCCAGGCCAAACAGCATGACGACGGGAATCAGGTACACGAAGCTGGGCATCGTCTGCATCACGTCCAGTACGGGCAGCATGCCCGAACGCAGCCAGTTCACCCGCGCCATCAGCACGCCCAGGGGGATGCCAATCAACACGGACAGGCCGGCCGCCATGATCATCAGCGCCAGCGTCTGCATGCCGGCGTCCCACAGTCCCAGCACGCCGATCACGCACAGCAGCGCGCCCATCGCCAGGCTCAGCCCGACGCGGCGGCTCACGCCATAGGCGATCGCGATGGTGACGGCGACAACCGCCCACCAGGGCGAGTTGCGCAAAAGTTGCTCCAACCACACCAACGCATGCAGCACGGGCTGGGACAACGTCTCCAGCGTGTCGGCGTAGTTGGTGACCAGATGATCGACAAAGCCGTCGATCGCCCCCCGTACCTGACGGGCGGGAATAATTTCAGGAAACATCGTTTTGACTCCATTCTGGCGCGCTCGCCGCCCGTGTCGCCACCGGGCGCGCCGGCGCAGCGGAAAACAACGAGACTGAGACGGGTGCCTGGCACCTGGACGGATGATGGATCGCGCAGATCACATCCGCATCGGTGCCCTGCACCGGTATCACTGCCACCGCGGGTGGCGGCACAAGCACGCTTGCCGGGCCGGACGCTTGCGTCCGGCCGGCGGCCATCCCGGCAAAGAGGTCCGGTCCCATCGGGGGCCGGTACGCGCCACCGCGGCGCGCAGCCAGGATCACAGTGCTTTACAGCGCGCTTTGGACGCGCCCGGCGACGTCGGCGGGGACCCACTTGGTCCAGACGTCGGGTTTGTTCTTCAGGAACCACTTGGCCACGGCGTTCGATTCATCGCCGGACTCTTCCATGTGGGCCAGGGTTTCGTTGATGACCGGCAGCGGCACCGAGACCTTGGACAGGAATTCGGTCAGCTTGGGCGCATCTTCGGAGAACTTGGTGTTCACCGCGGTGAAGACGGGATTGTCGGGATAGGCGCTGGGCTCAGGCTTGGCGCACTTGGGCGACGTCAGGCACTTGTGCTTTTCGGCGTCGTAGGGCGGCAGATCCAGCTTGACCAGATCCATGGCGCCGACCAGCGGCGTGGGCGACCAGTAGTAGAAGACCACGTTCTGCTTGCGCTTGTAGGCCGACANNCTTGGGCAGGTCGGCTGCGGACTTCAGTTCGGGCAGGCGTTCGGCCGTGTACTTGGGGATGTACCAGCCTTCGGCGCCCATGAACACGTCACCGATGCGCTTGACCTTGCCGGTCTTCTCGGCGCGGGCCCAGGGGTCGGCCACGCTGTTCAGCCAGATTTCGGTATTGATGTCCAGATCGCCGCGCTCGAGGGCGGCCAGGGCGGGCAGGGTCTCGGTGGGCAGGGTTTCGGTCTTGCAACCGTAGCCCTTTTCCATGATGAATCGTTCGACGTCAACCAGGACCAGATTGGATTCCCAGTTCATGCCGCCGAAGGTCACCGGGCGCTTGAGCTCGCATTGCGGGGCGTCGGCGGCTTGGGCCGCACCGGCAAACGCAAACATAACGGCCGCGGCGGCCAGGGTCTTGACAGGGGTAAAACGCATTGGCTTTTGCCTCCATAGGTTCAGGCACGCACGCCGGGAACAAGCCCGGGAGGCACCGTGGAGCTAAGGGGGTTGTGCGGAAGACGGGCAGAACCGCCAATACAAACCGACACTAGCAACAAGACGGCCCGCGAGGGACGCGGCGTCTTGCAAGACAGGGAGCTTCAAAAACGGGTTTTTGAGAACTCAGAGAAAGAGAACAAACTGAACGAAGAAGGCGGCATCTTAAACGAAATTGAGATGCAGACCAACCCCGAGGGTGAATGAAACAGATACATTCATCCGATTTTCATTAAGGGATAACCCGAGTGTTTCAGGGGAAAAACGCGATTTCCTCCTAGGCAAATCACAATCCCAAGGTCAGATACATCTAGTTAACATTCCGCGCGTATTTATACGTTCAACGGGTTCCAAAACCGGCGAAGAACCATCTATTGGCCCATTCAGGAATGGAATATTCCACGCGGCCATGTGGAACCAATCTTCCGCAACCATTACTCGGATCGCGTGGCGTACATATAATCCCGCCGCCACGGATACGACAGATCGGCGGGAAGATCCAGTTCATCCGCGCGCCCCGTCGCGGGATGCTGCGCAAGAATCTGATGCAGCGCGATCCACCCGTGCTCAAAGGCCATCGCGCAACCGGCCAGATACAGCCGGTAGGCGCGCAGCGAGCGCTCGCCCTGGTCCGCGCCCAGAATGCGCGCCGCGTCCGGCAACCGCGCCTCCAGCCGATCGCTCCACGCCCACAGCGTGCGCGCATAGTGCGGGCGCAGGTTCTCCACGTCCAGGTCTTCCAGGCCACCGTTGGCCAATGTCTGCATCACGACGCTGACGTGCGTCAGTTCGCCGCCCGGAAAGATGTACTTCTCGATGAACTCGCCCATGCCGTTGCCGAGTTCCGCGTTATCCACGCCGGCGGCGGTGATGCCGTGGTTCATGATGAGCCCGCCGGGCTTGAGCAGGCGGCGCAGCGTGGCGAAGTAGCTTTCCAGTTGCGCGCGGCCCACGTGCTCGAACATGCCCACCGACGCAATCTTGTCGTAGGGCTGCGACGCGTCCAGCTTGCGGTAGTCCAGCAATTCGATGCGCACGCGACCTGTCAGGCCTTTTTCCTGGATCAGCCGGCTCACGTGCGCATGCTGGTTGCGCGACAGCGTGATGCCGGTGGCGTCCACGCCGTAGTGTTCGGCCGCCCACAGCAGCAGCCCGCCCCACCCCGCGCCCACATCCAGGAAGCGCTCGCCCGACGCCAGGCGCAGCTTGCGGCAGATGAGATCCAGCTTGGCTTCCTGCGCCTGCGCGAGCGTCATGCCCGGTTCGCGGAAGTACGCGCAGGAATACACGCGGCGCGGATCGAGCCACAGCGCGTAGAAGTCGTCGGACAGGTCGTAGTGAAATTCGATCTGCCGGGCGTCGCGCTCGATGGAATGGCGCCACACCGACATCACCTTGTGCACCAGGTCGGTCAACCAGCCGCCGCGCGCCGCGTCCATCGGCGAACCGGGCAGCAGCGCCGCGGCCGCCGCCATCACATCGCGCATGCTGCCCTCGATATCGATGCGGCCTTCGACATAGTCCTGGCCCAGCACCCCAACGGCCCCTTCGGCCAGATGCGCCAACGCGGTCTTGTCATGCGTCACGAACCGCACGCGCGGGTCGGGTGGGCCGAACACGGCGCCATCGGGCAGGACGAGCTGGACAGGGACAGGCAACGCCTGAAGTTTGCGCTCCACGACAGAAAGCAAAGGATTCACGGCTTTTCCTCCGGATGCATAGGGACATCAGGGACGCTAACGGAAAACGCCCGCAATCTTCCTGTAAGCCCGCCCATGATAAAGTCCCCGGCTTGGCGCGGCCAATACAGCCTCTGCACTGCCACGCGCCCTGTCCCTGCGTTTTACCGCGATCTACATGCCCCCAATGCAAACATCCCGCAGCAGCCTGCCCGGTTGGCTCATTCTCATGGGCGCGCTGACGGCCATCGGCCCGTTCGCCATCGACATGTATCTGCCCGCGTTCCCCACGATCGCGGCGAACCTTGGTGTCGCCCGCGGCGATGTCGAGCGCACGCTGGCGGCGTACCTCATCGGCTTGGCGCTGGCGCAGG